>CAKVLT010000089.1 GCA_934757945.1 uncultured Bulleidia sp.
GTGTATAGGTTTATGTTGACGAGAATAATGGATATGCTATACTCACACATGTCTTTTATCAAGAATGAGTGAGAGAGTCAGCTCTGTGAACTCATACCAACCTGCATGTATGCAAGGTGGTACAGCTGACATCGATAAAGAAAGAGTAGTTATTCTCTTTCTTGAAGCCTCAAAAAAAGACAGAAAGAAAGGGTATATATAATGACAAAAAGATTTTTTACTTCCGAATCCGTCACAAGCGGACATCCCGACAAAGTCTGTGACTTCATTGCAGACTCCATCCTTGACGAAGCATTACGTCAGGATCCTTATTCTCACATGGCTGTAGAAGCTACTATCAAAGATGACCTTATTCTGGTATATGGTGAAGCTAACACAAAGGCTGATCTGGATTATGAGAGCATTGCTTTAAACGCCATCAGATCCATCGGGTACACCGAGGATTACCATGTAATGACAAAGGTCAACAAACAGTCTGCTGAAATCAACGATGCCGTAGCTCATGATGAAATTTCTGCAGGAGACCAGGGAATTATGTTTGGTTACGCTGATGATGAAACAGCAGATTACATGCCTTTTGCTATTGATTGTGCACACAAATTAGCTGCTCAGCTTGAAAAAGTGCGTCGTCAGGACAGCAGATTAATGCCTGATGGAAAAACTCAGGTTACTGTAGAGTATGATGATGGTAAGCTGACAAGAGTAGATACAATTGTAGTCTCCACACAGCATACAAAGGAAATTACTCAGGAAGAATTACATGCACTTATCAAAGAAAGAGTCATCGATCCCGTTGTGGATGCAAAATACATTGATGAAAATACAAAATATCTCATCAATCCTTCAGGCTCCTTTATCTTAGGTGGCAGCTGGGGTGACTCCGGTACAACGGGAAGAAAAATTGTTGTAGATACTTATGGGGGGTATGCTCCAATCGGCGGAGGATGTTTCTCTTCCAAGGACCCAACTAAAGTTGACCGTTCTGCTGCATACTATGCACGTTATGTGTGTCGCAATATTGTTGCTAATGGGCTGGCTCACAAATGTCAGCTGGAATTATCTTATGCTATTGGAGAGCCAAAACCTTTATCTGTAACTATTGATACATTTGGCACATCCACGTACAGTGACGAACAGTTACTGGAGATCATTAACAAAAATTTTGACTTCTCCGTATCTAATATCATTAAAGAATTAGATTTGCGTCGTCCTATCTACAAAGAAACAGTTAACTATGGTCACTTTGGAAAGCGTAATCTTCCTTGGGAACAATTCAAAAAATTAGAATTTTAAGCTTTTGGACATCAGGACTTCCTGATGTCTTTTTCACACAAAAAGGGATTATCACATAGAAAGTGGTGATACCTATAACAAGGCTGTGGTATAAGCTATAACATTTGTGTGGTTTAGCTTTAACACTTGTTTGATAGTGCTATAACACATTTGTGGTTTTAGTGGTCACCACTCCACAGGGTTTGGACTAGTTCCCATAAAAACAGACAGTTTACATACTGTCTGTCTGTTCAATAAGAATAGATTGCTGTAATAGAGCAAACCATAGCTTTGTACCGTCACTATTTTCCTGAGGTTCTGTTTCTTCCAGTTTTAATACTGTATATCCCTTTCCTTCGAGAATAGATTTATTGCGCATTCTGTCTGTTTCATCTTTCATAGAATAGATATACGGGACATCTGAGCTATCTTCCCCATAACATGCCACATCCGGATCCAGACTGATACAGGATATACACTGTGTATTACCAGTTCTGTATCTTACAGCCCTTTCATAGGTCATGGACAGCATATTGGAGAAAATATGCTGTCTTCTGAACCTTCTGGAAACATAAATATTCGAAAAGCATAAAACATCCTGCCTGGAATTATCCACTGAGGAAACACTACATGGGTATGGAATTTCCGGATAAAAATAATTACAGAGAATATAGTGCTGCAAATAAGACCAGTCAGAATCTTCGCTCATATAATCATACAGGTCTTTTCTTGTCAAAAGAACATCCATCGTAGTATGAATGCAGGCAAGATCTGCAATAATTCTGTCTTCTTCAAACACCAGTAATACAATCTGTTCCACTTCTGGTAATACAGGATAGCAAAACAAAAAGTAGGTGTAACTGTCTATTTCCTCCAAAGAGTATTCCTGAGGATACTCCGTATATCTTTCTAGCAACTCTTCATAAGTAGGTGTCAGCCAGTTTTTCAGTAAAGAATACATAAGATCCAGATATTTTTTATCAGCTTTTTTCATTAACTCTATCATAGCAAAAACCGATCAGCATTGTCTGCTAACCGGTTCTCAATATTTTATTTTTTCAAGACTGCATGGCATCTTGGGCATAAGTCATCTTCATCCGGATTAACAGAGTAATTCCAGCAACGAGGACATTTTGTGCCGCTTGCTTTTTCAACTTTTACAGTTACTTCTTCACTTGTAGAAACTTCAGTATTGGAAACAATGAGCCACTGACTTAAAGCACTGTCCAGCTTGGTGGAGAAAAGTACCTGTACGTCTTCTGGAACCCCAAGCTGAATACTTGCTTCCTGATTGGACTTGATCATCTTTTCATTACGTGCATCTTCCAATGCCTTCAGAACTGTACTACGTACATCAAGCATCTTCTTTGCATTTGCTTTTACTTCTTCTGCATTTGGATATTCTTCCACTACAGGGAATGCTGTATTATGCACAGACTTTTCAGCATCATCATTGAAATGAGCCCAGACCTCTTCACATGTAAAGACTAAGAATGGAGCCCATAATTTTACCAGTTTATCTGCACATACCCAGTATACAGACTGTACCTGTCTTCTACGTGGATTATCCTTTTCTTCGCAATACAGGATATCCTTAGTGAAATCACAGTAGTAGGAACTCAGTTCATTTACCATGAAATTCATCAATGCCTTGTTCGCTGCAACATAATCATATGCCAGTACATCTTCTCTTACTTCTTTAACAACATCATTTAAAGCGACAAGAACAAACTGATCGATTTCTGTCAGATTTTCATAAGCAACCATGTCTTTCTTTGGATCAAAATCCTCAGGATTGACGTTACCTAACAGGAAACGGAATGTATTACGAATCTTTCTGTACTGATCAGAAACCTGTTTGATATTGCTTGGTCCCAGTTTGAGATCTGCTTTGAAATCAGAAGTCATAGCCCATAAACGGAAAACATCTGCACCATTAGCATTAATAATATCCATAGGGTTTACAACATTTCCTACAGATTTACTCATTTTTTCCCCCTTGGAGTCTACTACATAGCCGTGAGATAAAACTTCCTTATATGGTGCTCTGCCTTTAACAGCAGTAGCTACAATCAGACTGGAATTGAACCATCCACGATACTGGTCACTGCCTTCAAAGTACATATCACATGGAAATTCCAAACCTCTTGCTTCTAATTCTCTCCAGGAAGAACCGGAGTCAAACCACACATCCATGATGTCTGTTTCTTTGGTGAATACACCATTCGGAGATTTCGCATTTGTATAGCCTTCAGGTAATAAGTCTGCAGCTTCTCTTTCAAACCATACATTAGAACCATATTCTTCAAACAGATCAGCAATGTGATCAAATACTTCCTTTTCCATAATTGGAGTACCATCTTCACAATAGAAAATAGGAATTGGAACACCCCATAATCTTTGTCTGGAAATACACCAGTCACCACGATCATGGATCATGTTATGCATTCTCTTCTGTCCAAAACTGTTATGCCATGTAACGTTATTATCAATCTGGTCCAGAAGCTGCTCTTTGATCTTATCAATAGAACAGAACCACTGTTTTACAGCTCTGAAAATAACCTTTTTCTTTAAACGGTCATCATGAGGATAACTATGTACAATATTTTCAACTGCTAACAGGCATCCTTTTTCACTCATGTCATGAATAACCGCTTTACTGCAGTCTTCAAAAAACATTCCCTGGTACTTACCAGCTTCTTCATTCATATGTCCAGTAGAATCTACTGTATTGATTGGAGCAATACCATATTTTGCACATACAAGGAAGTCATCCATACCATGACCACCAGCTGTATGTACTACACCTGTACCATCTTCATCAGTAACGTGGTTTCCTAATAAAGTAGGACATTCTTTGTCTAAAACCACATGATGGTAAGTAATACCTTCCAGTTCTTTACCTTTAAATGTACGTAAGATTCCTTTATTTTCCAGATGGAACTTTTCCAGCAGAGTATCTACAAACTTGGATAAGACAATCAATTTTCCTTTTTCAGTTAAAACTTCTGCATATTCCAGGCGTTCATTTAAGCTGACTGCTTCATTACTTGGAATAGTCCATGGAGTGGTTGTCCAGATAACATAATAATCATCACTGTCCAAAACACCTTTACCATCCGCAATCTGGAATGCAAGATAAATCGTACTGTCTTTTACATCTTTATAGACAATTTCAGAATCAGCAACAGCTGTTTCATTAAATGGAGACCAGTATACAGGTTTTAATCCCTGGAAAATCAGGCCATCCAATGCCATCTTAGAGAAGTTTCTTACCTGTCTTGCTTCGAATTCTTTATTTAATGTGATATATGGGTGTGCGTAATCTGCAATCTGTCCCAGACGTTTTTCTGTAGCCATCTGCTGAGCAATTTGTTCATGTGCATATTCATCACACTTCTTTCTGAATTCTGCAGCAGATAATTTTTTACGATCTACGCCTAATTTCTGAATGGCATTTTCAATTGGTAATCCATGAGTATCCCATCCTGGAAAATACGGTGTATAGTAACCACTCATGGCGTGTGTACGGTTAATAAAATCTTTAATAACACGGTTCATTGCAGTTCCTGCGTGAAGATTGCCATTTGCATAAGGTGGACCATCATGTAAAACAAATGCTTTCTGACCTTTATGGTGATCCAGAAGATCCTGATAATAATTGTTTTCCTCCCACTGTTTTAAAATGCCTGGTTCTTTTTTAGCCAGATTTCCACGCATTTCAAAATCAGTATTTGGCATGTTTAAAGTGTTTTTAAAATCCATTTCCCTTTTCTCCTTTAAGGACATAAAAAAACGTCCTTACTCTAAGGACGCTAGCGCGCGGTACCACCTTAGTTCATATACAAAGATTTCTCTTTTATATGCGACTCTTACCATTCTTTAACGCAGAATGAAACGATTGCTCACAGGTGATGTCCTGCTTTTACCTTCCACTGTCTATTTTCACCGGACTAGACTCTCTTATAAGCTAAGGTAGAAGCGGCGCGTCCTGATCAACGCATTACTTCTGGTTTTTGTTATCGTCTGTATCAATTGAAAACCATTTTGGGTCAGGCATCTTTGGAATCTGGAAAGCATCCAGTTCATCCTGAAGATGCTGCAACTTGTCTTTCATTTCACCCTTCACATCTCCTGCCTGAGCATACAGACGTGTAAGATCCATGAGAATGACCTTGGCCGTTCCAATGGCTTCGCGAATAATTTCATCCGCATTTGCCTGCGCATCTGTGATGATATCATTAGCTTCTCTAAGAGACAAACGTGCAATGTCTTCTGCAGCAGATTTTCTGGCATCCAGAGATTGCACCATTTCAGTATGTACAGCCTGTAACTGCTTGAACTTCTGTTCATTTTCGGCCATTTGTTGCTGATAGATAGCAATTCTGTGTTCCAGTTCATCTACCTGACTGGCATAGGATTCGATAGCTTCATCAACAGCAAAACGATCATAACCGTTTTTCATAACTCGAAATGTCGGTTTTTTTGCTGTCATATCTGCTCCTCTCACATATACTTATCAAACACTGCTACAACACGATCACTTTTCGTTGTATGCTGAACACCTCTGTAAATGAAGCGACCTTCACCACGAATAGAAATCGTATCGTTATTATCGCACACTTTATCGGGGACATCAAGCACCATATGATTCACTGAAACACCACCCTGATGTATCTTTTGTTTTGCCTGAGCTCTGGAAATGTGACAGACACTTGCCACAAGTGCATCCAGTCTTTCACTTCCTGCAACTACTTGAATAGTTTTAAAATGAAACTGTTGTGACGGTCTTTCAGGAATGATTTCAAAATGTACATTTAACTGGTTAATACGTGTCAGATTCTGCACAAAAAAATCTGCCATTGTCATAGTTGTATACAAATACACATACGACTCATCAACCCAGAGATCTCCAAACGCATCAGGTTCCACCTGTAAATGCATAATTGCCCCCAGAACATCTCTATGTGTGATTGTTCTGAATCTCTGATCTATTTTTGCTTTGAGGCATACAATATCAGAAAAGTCATCTTCCTCATCAAAGAGAAAAATGACTTCTTTCTTTAAAGCACCAGGATACCCACCGTCATATTTAATAAGTTCAGAGGCTGGAAATCTTTTTTTCAAAAGTGCCTGCTGCCCTTCCGTCAAAAATTTAGAACAGACAGCGGTATGCCATAACTGGCTGTGATCCTGTAAATCTTCAATATGTGCAAACAGATCTTCTTCAGCAGAAGTCTTAGTCATCATCAGAATCCAGTTTGATTTCTCCGTCAACTGCAACATTCTTTGGTGCACACAGAATAACGTTATGACCAATCTTCTGAATAGAACCATCCAGGGCATATACAACACCTGTTAAGAAATCAATTGTTCTCTGTGCATATTCTTTCTGTAAACGATGTAAGTTTACCACTGCAGCTCTTCTGGACTTCAGATGTCTTGCAATTTCTTCACATTCTTCAAAAGAACGTGGCTCAAACAATACCATCTGCGCATTAGTTGGAACACTTGTAACATTTGTTCTTCTCTTTTCATAAGAGCTGATTGGCTGTGCTTCACTTTCTCTGTATTGTAACTGTGTATCTTCTACTTCATCTTCATCTTCTTCATCATCATCGACAGGTGCGATAAAATCTTTTAATTTGCTAAATACCATGGTAAAAACCTCCTATTCTTCTTACATTATAGCATTGTGCCAAAATGCCTTCAACGCTTACTTTTTACACATATAGGATCATTTTCTGTAATCGATACATGCTCTGGAAATCATATGTGAAACTACATAGTTTTTAAAAGAAACATGTACAGGATGTTTCTGATAGGCATCAAGATCTTCATAAGTTTCAAAATCGAAAAGCAGGCAAAGGTCATAGTTTGACGAATCCGCCAGCGTATCATTTACTACTACCTCTCCTTTTACTGCATTTGGAATGGTATACAAAGATTCTGCAAGTTTTACTGCCTTATCTAGTATTTCTTTATGATTTTCTTGTTGTAATTTAAACATGCATACATGCGTAATCATATGTGTATCTCCTTCTTAATCAAATTCATTTTATATAAGAAAAAGCACTTGAGACAAGTGCTTTATAAGGATTCTACTGTTTCTTGATCCAGCTTTTTCACTAATTCCAGGGCAAGATCCACTGCAGCATCATAATCACATTTTTTAACAAAGCAATTGGAGGAATGGATATATCTGACAGGAACACCAATAACAATACTTGGTACACCCATTTCTTTGTTTACCATAGCCCCGTTTGTTCCTCCGCCTTTTCTGACACTTTCCTGTACCGGAATACCTTTTTCACGTGCTAAATCCAAAGCCAGTTTCTGGAAACGCCAGTTTGTAATCATGGAAACGTCCATATGTCTTAACATAGGTCCTTTACCAATAGCTGCCTGAATCATATAGTCTTCAGAGAAAGTATCATCTGCAGGACAACCTTCAAAACAAATCATGACATCCGGCTGTAATGCACGTGCATTGGCCATTACGCCTCTTTCTCCAACTTCTTCCTGAACAGAAAAGCTTGCGGATACATCACATGGAAGATCTTTACCCTTCAGACGTTTCATTGTTTCAATTTCAGCAGCAACACCAATTCTGCAATCAAAAGCCTTTCCATAAAAAACATCTCTGATTTCATCATATGTGCAGTTAACTTCCGGAGCACATGGAGAACCAATATGAATACCCAAAGATTCTGTTTCTTCTTTAGAAGTAGTTCCACAATCCAGCACCATTGTAGACACGTCCAACGGAGCGTTTTTATCCTGCGCACTCATAAAGTGTGGAG
>CAKVLT010000090.1 GCA_934757945.1 uncultured Bulleidia sp.
CAATGTGTCTGTCGGCTCTATCTATAACTACTTCGACTCTAAAACAGATCTTGTCGGAGCTACGATTGAAAGTGTGTGGAACGAAATCTTCCATACTCCGGAAGACACAGATGTATTTCAGAATACCCTCAGTTGTATTCAGTGGATTTACAGACGAATGGAACACGGTAATCAGCAATATCCCGGATTCTTTACCCTGCATTCCATCAGTTATCTGCATGAAGATAAATCTGATGGAGAACGCAGAATGCACGAGGCATGGAATCACATCTTAAAAGGAATATGCGAAGTACTGCAAAATGATCCAGGTGTCAGAGAAAATGCATTTACAGAAAAATTTACTGCAGCAGATTTTTCAAAAATACTTTTCTCTCTGATTTTATCCGCATTATTACGACAGGATTTCGATACCACTTCCGTTCTGGAATTAATACGCAGAACCATTTATTGAAATCCCATATTTCTATGGGATTTCAATTTGAAGCAAACTGAACGTTGTTCATTTATATAAAGGAGAACTAAAATATGCAAGCTATTGTTGAAACAATATTTGATGCGTTTTATCTGGTATTTGTGATTTCTATTGGTATCCGTATGGTTAAAGGGAGTAAAAATAACCGTCAGTTCCAGCTATTTGGCTGGATGGCCATTGTACTTGGAGCTGGAGACTCCTTCCATCTTGTGCCTCGTGCTCTGGCATTATGTACAACCGGTCTTGAAAACTACACTGTACCATTAGGACTGGGCAAATGGATTACTTCTGTTACTATGACTATCTTCTATGTATTACTGTATTATGTATGGCGTGAAAGATACCAGATTAAAGGTAAAAATTCTTTAACTATTGCCACCTATGTATTCGCTGGTATTCGTATAGCTCTGTGCATGATGCCACAGAATAAATGGTTAAATGCCAATGCACCACTAAGCTGGGGCATCTATCGTAACATCCCTTTTGCTATCTTAGGATTGTTAATGATTCCAAAAACATGTGCATATGTATGGACTGTAGTCATTGGATACAATGCAATGGAAAAAGAAATACAGTAAACGGACAAAAGGTGTTTTTTCCAAAAAACACCTTTTTATTTTGAGAATATAAGAAAAGGATTTCGGAATCTCTTAAGGAGAAACCAAAATCCCTTTCAGTTACAGTTCATTTTCAATCAGAAGATTAACCTAATGGTAATACTTCTACAGCGTGACAGATAATAGAACCTTCTCTGATTTCGTTTTCTTCGCTGAGTTTGTTGATGATGTCTTCATCTTCAACTACTTCAAACTTGATACGTGCACCAACGTTACGTTCCATCTTGTCTTCAGCTTTTGGATTGTACTGGTATAAAGATAATACACCAACTTTGTTTTCCTGCAGGTTTAACTTTGTCTGGTTATCAGCTAAGCCAAATACAAAGTATCTTTCTCCATCCAGTTCCATTGGCATACCAGGCATAAATACTGCCAGGTTAGGTGATCCATCAGGATTTACTGTAGCAATGGTTGGGGCTGCCTGATAAGTAGCCATTACCTGCCATAATGCATCATCTGTTAATGCACTGTCCTGGTAGAAATACTTACCCTGAGATGCACTTGTAAATGTGTCCGCAACAGCTGGTTCACTGGATTCAGCAGGCTTTGCTGTTTCTTTAACATTTGCGTTGTTAGCACAACCAACAAGCATCAAACTTAATACTACTGCGCTTAATTTTTTCATTTATTTTACTCCCTTTTAAATATGTGAAAGCCCTTTCACAATGGGTAATATACACTATTCAACAATGTTTGTACACACCATTTCCGGTTTTTATCAGAGTTTTCATCAGTCAAAAACACAAAAATGGCTATTGACAGAGAAAAATTGTAAAAAATCAGGTTTTAACGCAGTTTTTGAGAAATATCAAAGACTATATACTCTGGTATTTGCCATTATTCTTTAAAAAACTCTTCCTGCAGACTTTCATCGATACGCATAGAAGATACCAGGCTTTCTCCATAATGCAGTGTATCCCTTCCACCTTTCACACTTACCTTATACAGCTGTCCGTTCAATACAATACATGCCAGATAAAAAGAACCTGCTGAATACACAGTATCTTCTGTATACCCTCCATCTGTTGCCTGCATAAATAACTCTGTTTCTGATGGTAAAGTTCCATTTGTTCCCGTAAAGTCACACAGCATACTGAAATAGGTATCCTGAAATTCCTGTGTAATTTCCTGTATATTACTTTCATAACGCCATACACCTATTTCCATCATATCTTCAATACTTCTGTATGATTTGGCAGATATCTGCTGTGTTCCATCCTTCAGTACTGTTACTCCAATATCATCATCTCTGTGATACAGCTCAACACCATACGGAAGTCTGTATGTCAGTTCTCCTATATGCTGTATACCTGAAACTGGTTTACCTGAAGCTTTTTTAGCTTGCAATTGTGTATATCCAAATACCAGACCTAACCCAATACATATACAAACCACAGTCACAACTATGCGTGACAGTCTTCTTTGAACTGCCACCAGGTGTTCATTCACTCTGGATAACTGATCTACAATAACTGCATTTTCCAGAATACGTTCTGCATTACCATCCATAATTTCTGCAACAGACACCTCTAAAATAAGAGACAGTTGTTTTAACAGATTGGCATCAGGAACGGATTGTCCGGTTTCCCATTTAGATACTGTCTGACGTGTCACATGGAGTTTATTTGCCAGTTCCTCCTGAGAGTAGCCTTTATTTTTTCTTATAATCTTGATATTTTCACCTAGCATAACCGGTCACCTCTTTCTATTTTCATTGTATACAACTGTACCTATCTTGCCAGCAACGAATATTAACATGGCACTGTTTAATTCAGGATTTAAATGATATACTATCAAAAGTTGAACTACTCACGACTAAAGTCACGCGTGTGCACCAAACGTCTAATCAACCAGGAGAAACTATGCGCAAGTATAAAGCAATTATTTATGACATTGACGGAACCATTCTCAACACACTGAATATGAATATGTATCCGTTAATGAAAATCATCGAAGAAGAAACGAATGAAAAATGGACATTTGATCAGGTATTGAAATTTGCCGCCTACCCAGGAATGAAAGTCATGGAGGAATTAAAGGTTAAAGAGCCTGAAGCCACCTATGCAAGATGGGTAAAATATGTCAATGAATATGAAGAAGGTGCCACACTCTATGAGGGATTTATGGATGTATTTGAAGCATTCAAAACACATGGTATCCAGCAAGCCATTGTGTCTGCAAAAACACGTGATCAATATCAACTAGATATCTGTTCTAAAGGTATTGACCAATACATGGATACCGTAATTCTTGCCGAAGATACAGCAAAACACAAACCAGATCCGGAACCTCTTTTAAAATGTCTCAAAAACTTACATGTATCTGCAGAAGAAGTAATTTACATAGGCGATGCCTTATCTGACCAGCAGGCATCCTGTAATGCAGGCATTGATTTTGGCTATGCAAGATGGGGAAGTGTTTCAACCACCCCTTTACAATGTACCTGTGCTTTTGATAGACCTCTTGACCTTCTTAAACTTCTGTAAGTCTTAAAAAACCTGATAATGCTGTGTATCACACATCAGCATTATCAGGTTGAATGCTTTTATTCAAATTCCACAGTTCCTGTAGGCTTTGGTGTAAAGTCATACAATACCCGCCTGTTCAAAAATGATTACCTGTTTTTTCTTTTCTTATTTATCTTCAGATTTCACTTCCATATTCTTTGGAAGAATCAGATTTAAAAGAATAGCTACCACAAAGACAACTGCAACCACATTTGATGCAAAAACTGACTGCACTACTTCAGGGAAGTATGCCCAAACCCCGATTTCACTGGAGGTAGTAAATCCGATACCGATAGCCAAAGATAAAGAAACAATAATACTGTTTCTATGATTGAATCCTGCCTTAGCCAGCATCTCCACACCAGAGAACAAAATAGTACCAAACATCATCAATGTACATCCACCCAATACAGATTCTGGTAATGAAGCAAAGAAGTTACCAACAGGTGGAAGTAATCCTGCAAGAATCATAGCTGCGGCCCCTGTCGCAATCGTAAAGCGGTTTACTACTTTAGTCATGTTGATTAAACCGATATTCTGTGAAAAGGAAGTGACTGGTGGACATCCGAAGAAAGAAGAAATAGTAGACGCAAAACCATCACAGGCTAAAGAGCCTGATATTTCGCTGTCTTCAATATCTCTATGTAATCCCCCTGACACAAGAGCCGTCGTATCTCCAATTGTTTCAGCAGCAGATACCAGATAAATAATACATACGGAAACAATTGCTCCAATATTAAATACTGGTTTAAATGGCAGGAACTTTGGTAAAGCTATCAGTCCATCTGCAAAAATAACACTCAAATCCACTTTTCCCATGAAAATGGCCACAATATATCCCACAGTTAATCCTGCAAGAACAGATAACTGTTTAAGATAGCCTTTTGCTTTAATATTCCACAAAAGACAGGTAACTAGTGTAATTGTTCCAAGAAGTAAGTTCTTTGGAGAACCAAAATCTGCAGCATATCCTCCGCCAAAAGAACGTGTACCTACTGTAAACAAAGAAAAACCAATCGCTGTAACTACACATCCTGCAACAACAGGAGAAATAATTTTACGCCAGTATTTTGCAAATACCCCTAAAGTACCCTCAAAGATACCACCAATCATGACTGCACCAATCACTGTCGGATAACCATAGTTAGCAGCTACAGTACTTAAAATTGTCACAAAGGTAAAACTGACACCCATGACAATCGGTAATTTGGACCCCACTTTCCATACTGGATATAACTGGATCATTGTAGCAATGCCTGCCACAAACATGGCATTCTGTACCAGCATGGCAATTTCCGCTGTACTTAAAGCAGGCTGAGAAGCACCTGCAATAATTGTAATCGGTGCAAGATTAGCTACGAACATTGCCAGAATATGCTGTAATCCAAAAGGAATAGCTGTTTTTAAAGGCACTTTCCCATCCAGCTGAAATACATTTTCAATTCTGTTATCACTCATTCTGTATCCCCTTATTCTCCAAAAGTAATTTTACCATCATCAAAAGAAGTGATATTTGCAAGAGAACAGAAATCATATCCTTTCTCCACAATATAGGCATGTCCTTGCTGGAAAGATTTTTCAATCAGAATACCCACACCTGTAAGTTGAGCATTTGTCTGCGCAATAATGGATTCCACTCCTTTGAAGGCTTCACCATTTGCAAGGAAGTCATCAATGAATAACAGTTTATCGTCATCCTCAATAAAGTTTCTTTCAGCACAGAGTGTATACTGTTTATTTTTTGTATAGGAAAAAACTTCAGCAGTCACAGGTTCTGTCATAGTGCTTGGCTGTGCTTTCTTTAAAAACAATACTGGAACATGCAGTTTTAAAGCACACATCAGTGCCGGTGCAATACCGCTAGATTCCACTGTAATGACTTTTGTAATTCCTTTATCTTTAAAATGGTTATAAAACTCCTCACCAATCTGATCCATTAACACAGGATCAATCTGATGATTGATGATTGTGTCCACTTTTAAAATGTTTCCGTCTAATATTTTACCCTTGTCTAAAATAGCATCTATCAATACTTTCATTTCTATGCCTCCGCCCTTTTATTTGCATTAAGAATACCAAGAGTATACACATATAACAAAAAAACTTCTGCAATAACAGAAGTTAATGAAAAAATTTCCATCGTAGTCAGGTCATTACGGTAACCTGGTAGAAACGCTTTCACCACATCTGAAAGTATATACGACTAGTTATCTCAAAACACTAGCATTATAAAGACTTCGTCCTCAAAAGTAAAGATTTCCATTGTGGATACTACCAAAAAAAACTCTATGCAGATTTTCCATTCATAAAAGAAGCATTTTCACTCTTATTCAAGAAATTTATCAACGTATTTAGTTTTATTTCAGTATATTCGGCAAAATTCAGATAATATTTTGGAACATTTGCAGATTGCATATCTTTTGTATACGCCCATTGTCTTGTCTTGGCTTCAGGGACAAAAATAACAGTCTGATACTTACCCGAAAAAATCTCATTATACGTACATGCAGAGGAATCCAAAACGCATTTCCAATCCATGTGTGCATTTTCACAATATGCATTCAGTGCCTTCAAAAACTTCTTTGCTTTACCGGCATACATAGCATACAGAATCGGCGTATAATGTTCACCTTCTATCATCGGAATTTCCCACACCAGACAACATACATGCATATACAGATCCTCCCTTAAGCATATTGACATCTTACTACAAAAGTAATGTCTTCAAAAATGTATTTATTGCAGAGTTTCACCAATCCTGTTCTTCACTGTTTTAATGTAATGCTTTTACAGGACATACCTTCGTACATTCATAACATAAGATGCACTCTGTTCCATTTATTCTCTTACGAGATTCTTTATTGACCTCAACGTTCATGGGACATACCTTCAGACACTTTCCACAATGCACGCATTTATTTTCATCACAATGAACTCTTAAAAGAGAAAAGTAGCTCATTGGCTTGAGGAACACTGTAACAGGACAGATATACTTACAGAATGCACGATTATCTTTGAAAGCATATGCCAGTGCAATACCGGCAATGTAATACAAGGCATTTCCAGCAAGAAACATCCAGAACATAACGTGTTCAAGATGTGCAACTTTCATCAGGAACAGAGCCAAGACTAATGCAAAAGACAAACCAAACATTATATACCGTAAAATGCCAAGTTTTTTCTTTCGTGGTTTCTGTGGGTGTTTATAAGGCAGAAAATCAAGCACCATAGCTGTCCAGCAGGCATACCCACACCAGCCACGGCCAAACAATAATGGTCCAAATATCTTAGCTACTGCATAATGTATGGTAGCCGCTTCAAATGTACCAAGAAAAAAGTAATACCAGAATCCTTCTATCTGCATATTTCCCCGGGAAATCACACCAAGATACAACAACATGTAGCATCCTACAGCAAGCTGAACAAAATGCCGTGCATACTGTTTCCCTGCAGTAAATACTGCTGTTCCTACCGCAAGACAACCTCCTATGTAACTGAAATTCAAAAGATAGAAAATATTATCCTTACTAATCCACAGGAGTATCGCAACCGTTTCAAATATAAGAAACAATGCAATAGATCCGATATATTTTGTGATTTCTTTACTAATATCTTTCATTTTCCCTGATTTTTCTCCTGTGTGTTTTTCTCATAACAATAAAATGGACTTACAACACTGCCTGAACAAAGACCGATTATCACTCCAAACATCATACCTGCACCTATAGTATCCAGGATAATCCCAAAGAATACACCAAGACTCAATCCCACAGCTAATCCCAATGAAGTATACGTACTCATATGACTATTTTCCTGCTTACTTTCATCATTTCCAAGTCTCGTACATTTCCTCTTTTTACTCCATATGTATCATACCGGGATATATAGTTAATATAATACACGTTAAATTCCAGCAGGGAATCATGCAAAATGATTGTAAAACCTGTGAGCAATATAAAAAGGAATACACTTGACATTTTGTAAAATTAAAAAAATGGCTGAAAATCCACAGAAATCTTCAGCCACTTTGTATAATTTCAGGCAATACTAAATTTCAGCGTGATTCATTAACGAAGCTATAAACCCCTTTTACTTTAAAGTAATAATCGCATCGTTTTCACTGACTTCATCATTCAATTTATTTTTTTCAAAAGGATGATCACAGGAATTTGTAATAATTACCATGGTTGTCATGTCCATTGCAGAATCTGACAAATAGTTACTATCAAAGGTAATCACTTTATCACCCTTATGTATTCTCTGATCTTTTGACACAAATGATTTAAAACCTTTACCATTCAAATTAACTGTCTCTATTCCAATGTGTACTAATACCTCCACCCCGGAATTTGTAGTAATACCAAAGGCATGTTTAGTTGGAAAAAACATAGTTACCGTTCCGGAACAGGGAGATTTTATGACATTGCTTTCAGGAATTATTGCAATACCATCTCCCATCATC
>CAKVLT010000091.1 GCA_934757945.1 uncultured Bulleidia sp.
ATATCACAGTAAATTCCTTCTTTTTCCATTTTCTCCAAAATAACAGAGACCGGAAGTTCAACATTGCTGTACACATCTTCCAGATGATGTTCGTGTATGACAGGTACACATTTTTCATACATTGTATAAATAAAATTTGCCCAGACACATGCATGTGCATTCTGTTTTTCTTCATCCACAATCAAAACCGGTTTACTAGGTTTTCCATACACATCCTGGAAAGAATAGGTAGATGGCATATTAAAATAATCCATACATTTTTCAGTGCTTGTAAGATCAGAATTCACAAGTGATGCCATAATCATAACATCATCGGTAAATGCAATAGAAATACCTTCATTTCGCAGCAGATGCGCAGAACGTTTAATATCATAACCGATTCTTCTGTATGCTGTATCCTGTAAGGCCTGTAAAGCCATAGAATCCTTCTTTAAAGCATCCAGAGTCATATAATAACCGGTTTTACCATCACTGAAAGCAAAACCGAAAATACGAGAAGAAATAAAGTTCTGAAGATCATCATCCAGATAGACAGCTATATCTTTACTCAAAAAATCTACAGGAAGTCTGTCTGTTCTTGTAAAAGACTCTTTTACAGAAACAACAGATTCGTCCATACCTGTTGCAGTATTTCCATTGGCAAACCTTTCAGACAGTTTTTGCATATCCAGAGATTTCAGATACTTTACAACCCCTTCATAGTCTGGAGTAAAAGACATGGTTTGTACGTCAAGCTCCAATGGAACATCTCTTCTTATAGTTGCAAGTGTCTTGGAAAGTCTGGCATTTTCTTTACCATCCTGTACCTTTTTTCCCAATGCACCTTTTATGTTTTCTGCATTGGCTAAAACTTCTTCAACTGAACCATATTGTTTAATCAGTTTTAATGCTGTTTTTTCACCAACTCCTGCAATTCCCGGATAATTATCGGAAGTATCTCCCATCAGACCTTTTAAATCAATAATCTGTACAGGTGCTATGCCCATTTCCTCCTGTATTTTTTCAGGAGTCATAAGATCCATCTCACTTAAGCCCTTTTTCATTAACAATACAGTTGTACTTTCATCCACAAGCTGCAATAAATCATGATCACTTGTCAGAATATATGTCTGATAATCAGAATACTTTTTTGAAACTGTACCAATCAGATCATCAGCTTCAATGTCCTCCATTTCCTGCCATGCAATCCCAAAAGAGCTCAGAAAATCTCTGGCCATGGAAAACTGAGGAATCAGATCTTCAGGCGTCTCTCTTCTGCCACCTTTATAGTCTTTATACAATTCATGACGAAATGTATGTTTACCATAATCAAAAGCCACAAACATGGCATCAGGATGCACAATATCAATAGCTTTTTGCAACATGGACGCAAAACCGAATACAGCATTAGTTGGTATGCCATCCTTTGTTGTCATTTTTTTCCCATACGCTGTTGCATAATATGCTCTGAACAGCATCGCATTTCCATCAGTTAATAATAATTTTTTCATACAGTATTCCTTTCTGAACAAAGGCCGGTCATATTAACCGGTCATTGAATTTCTGGTGAGATTGAAACAGAAGATAAAGTAGATAAAACACTCAGGTTTTCATACATGATAGAAAGATAATCTTTACCATCAGCTTCTTCCTGATCAGTTTCACTGGAAAGATTAGACAGCTGAATGCGTGTCATACCGAGTTCTTCCAGGATAGAGTCATATAGATTGATCATATCCTCGGTCATATTTGGCTCATACACGAGGTATTGTACATTATCTGCAGTAAGACGATTTTTAATAGCCTCTAACTGTGTTTCATTAGGTAACGAACCAAATTTACTCATCACTACAGGATATACTTCAAATCCATAGGTCTTCTGCCAATTTCCAAAACTTGCACTTATAGTGGCAAAACGAATTGTACTGTTTGTTTTTGCCAGTTTTGAGCTCAGATTCTGATACTGTGCATCCAGATTAATCAAATCCGTTTCCAGAGAATCAAGATTAGATGAATACAAGTCCTCATTTTCCGGATAATAAGAAATTAACCATTTTGTGATATCTTTTGCCATAGATAGCATTGCAATAGGATCCAGCCAGAGATTAAGATCCTGATCATTCACATCCACAGAATCAAAGCTGTCTCCGTCATAATAAGGAGATTCTATAAAATCATTCCCCTTTTTAGTGTAACGTGCAAAATCATAGATAGAATTCATCACTGAAAGATCCACAGACTGAACTTCAGTTGCCTTTATATCTGCTGCATAAGCGGATAAATACGGTTCAAGACCTCCTATATGAAAAAAAGCTGCACTATCTTTCAAAATTTCTTCATAATTATCCACTATAGTAGCTTTCTGCACAATGGTATTATTCTGAAGACATACTTTATTCACGGTATCTCCTGCAATTCTGTCCAGCAAATAGCCAACCGGATACACGGAATACGCCACCTGTTTCTTCTTTGCTTTACAGCCTGCCACAAAAGTCATAGAACATAATACTATTACACAAATGAATATTTTCTGGATTTTCTTAAACATAGCACACCTTTCTTTGCTTACTGGTCATTCTGTGTAATATTTTACCATTGATTATAAAACTCTTCCATCTCTTCCTCCATCAAACCTTCTCTGGAAAAACTGTAGAAGTCATTGTTACATACAATGATATGGTCAAGTACATGTACTTTCATCATTTTTGCCAGCTTCACTATCTTTTTTGTAAGCATCAGATCTTGCTTACTTGGTGTAAGACAACCGCTTGGATGATTATGAACAAGTAATATATTCGTACTGTTATTCAGGATAGCTTCTTTAAAGATTTCTCTTGGAGAGACCATACTGGAATCTATTGTCCCTTTAAATAATTCTTTATACGTGACAAAGCGCATCATTGTATCCAGATAGACAACAAGAAAAATTTCCTGCATGGAACTGCCTATTTCTTTTTTCAGCCAGTTAACAAGGAGTTCCGGCTGATGCATATCCATATGATGCACCACCTGTTCATAAGCTATCCTTCTGGATATTTCCATAGCAGCAAGTATTTCAAGTGCCTTGACTCTTCCTATTCCTTTGATGGAAGATAGTTCCTGCAGGTTAAATCTTGCAAGACCCGCAAGACCACCAGTAGTATCCAGAAGGTTCTGAGATATCTGAAGTACAGAAGACTCTTTTGTACCGGTTCGTAAAATAATTGAGAGCAATTCCTGATTGCTCAGACTTTTCAAACCATAATGAAATGCTTTTTCTCTTGGTTTTTCAGTAATGGGAAGATCACGAATTTTAGACATAATAAAATCACCTCATTACTTATATATGTAAAAAAGGTGATTTATAACTTAGATATTTTTTATAAAATAATGCCAATCAGAAACCCAAGCACGATAAGAATTACTCCAGTTTTCATTAGAGAATAATTCTTTTTTGTTAACAGATGATAAGAAAGTGCAACAGAAATGATTCCAAACAATCCCGGCAATGCAGAGTTGAAAGCATTAATAACACTATAGGTAGAATTAGCAATGGAGAAAGTTCTCATAGACAGTGTCATATAGAAAGAAGCACTGTAGACTGTAAGAAAACCTAAAGTAAAAATACCAAGTACACTGCAAGCTTTCTTATACTTTTCCTGTTTGGAAATTACTTTTTCAGCAATTTTTGAACCCTGCGCATAACCTACATTAATCAGCACAAATCTTAAAATAACACTTAACAGGAAATACACTGCAGCAAATACTACAACCGGAATAACGTTACCAGCAGTAAGTAAAGAAGCACATACTCCCACAACCAGCGGTAAAATCAGCCAGACGTGAATCTGCTTATCCAAAGACTTACATGCCAGTCCTAAAGCAGTTCTGACAGAGCGAATTGCAGCAGGATCAGCTTTCACTGCTTCATTGCTCAGTACAACTCCCATAACCAGAGTAGCAAATAGTCCTGAGCAGTCATTAAATTCAAGATTATGACCAAGAGCTACAGTCAGATCCTCCTTATTGGAGTGAATCCTTTCAAGCCCCGGCGCAATAGCCCATGTAAATCCAAGAGATGATCCTGTTTCAGCATTGTATCCTGCATCCATCAGGAAAGACCTCCAGACAATTTTTCTTAAAATCTTTTTATCTAAAGGATACGCTTCTGCAGTATCCACGTATGCATTTGTTCCTACCACCATTTTTCTGCTCCTTTCTTACCGGATGTTCCAACAGCTGAAGTTTCTGCAGATTTACTTTCAGCTTTGAAAGTATATACCGCAAGAGCAATACCTGTCAGAACACAAGGTATCATCATGTAGCTCTTTACACCAAGAGAAACCATACCTAATGCTGCACCGGCCAATAAGGAAGGAATAAAATTGTTGACTCTCAGATTACGTAATAAGACCGCAATACCCAGTCCTCTCAGCATAAATCCAGCCATAATCATGCCATTAAAAATCCAGCCATAGGAAGTATTAAGTGCATATAAGAAACTAAGTGGTTCCTTCTGCCCTAATACTGCAAAAGTAAATACAAATGCAAGAATACATCTTACAAATAAAGAAAGAACATTACATAATCCAATCTTTTTAGTATTCTGAGTTTCAATAGCTTTACGTGCAGGAGAAAGAAATAAAGATCCAATCACTCCACTTAAAATGCTCAACCCAACAACACATGTAATACCTACAGTATAGGATACAGAATCAACAGATAGATTCTCTGTCACAACTAAATATGTTGCAAGAACTCCATAGATGGACATATCAGAGCCATCCAGATCATAAACATAATAGAAAGCCTGTAGAGTGGATCCTACAATCACACCCATAGTGGTATTACCTGTAAGAGCTCCTGTTATCGTACAGGCAATTAATGGTAATTTTAAGATGCGTGTTCCAATTACTGCATCCATTGAAACAAATAAAGCAAATACTGCTACTGTTATCTGCATTCACTCTCCTCCTCTTCTTCCTTTGAACAGGAAATATGTCTTTTCCCTTCTTCCATACATAAATCACAGAATGCCTGGACATCATGAATGTAGCTTCGTGAAATATTACCCTGCATTAACATACCAAGATTAGTACCAGTAATCACTTCTATCTCTCTTTCACCAATATAATCCTGACGGACTTCCAACGCTTCTCTGTAAGGAGTCGCATCCAAAACATCTGTAAAGATGGCAATGGATTGACAATCCTCGAGATTCTTTAAAGCCTGTTTTAACTTATCACTTAAATCATCGCTGGAATCTTCCTGCAGAAAATCTATAGCGATAACATGTTCAGGTTTTCCGGCAAGCAAAGTAATAGCATTGAGCATACCACTTGCCCACTTGCCATGACCTGTAATTACTATTCCAATCATAAGACCTCCAAAAAGATATTTATATTATACCAACTCAATCTTATCAATGCGAATATTTCAAAAAAGTGATACAGTAGTAGTATCAAGAAGGAGAAAATAAAAAATCATGAAAATTAAAAGCACTCGTGTCTATGTAACAGGAAACTTTATTCCGTGCGTATTAGACATCGAAGGTAAAACCATCAGACAGATCTTACCTTATGAAACTGAAGCAGATGTTGACTATAAAGATCTGAGAATTGTCCCTGGCTTTATTGATATTCACTGTCACGGAGCCTATGGGTATGATACTAATGACGGCGAACCTGAAGGATTGAAGAACTGGACAAAAAATATTGTACAGGAAGGCGTAGTGGGATTACTCTCTACAACACTTACACAATATAAATCTGTATTGATGAAAGCAGTAAAAAATGTGGCTGATGTAGTCAAAGAAGATGATTATGAAGGTGCAAGAATCTTAGGTATTCATTTTGAAGGACCTTATCTGGATATGAAATGGAAAGGAGCACAGCCTCCTGAAGCAATTGTTTCACCTTCCGTAGAAGAATTTAAAGAGTATCAGAAAGCAGCTGATAATCTTATTAAAATTATTACTATGGCACCTGAACATGATCCAGAATTTGCTTTAACAAGATATGCTTCTCAGCACGGGACCATCGTTTCCATCGGTCATTCCAACGCAACATTCCAGGAAGCTATGATGGCTGTTGCTAATGGTGCATCTTCCGTCACACATACCTATAATGCACAGACCCCATTTACTCACAGAGCAAACGGTATTGTAGGTCTGGCATTCAGATTACACGATATGTATTCAGAAGTCATCTGTGACTGCAATCATTCTACCCCTGAAGCTTTAAACATTTTCTTCAAAGAAAAGAATAATAAAGCTATTATGATTTCCGACGCTTTAATGTGTAAAGGATTTGAACCAGGCACTGAATTCTTATTCGGCGGTCATCCTATCGTAATTTATCCTGACGGTTCTGCTCACTTAAAAGAAGAAGGTAATCTTGCAGGATCCACATTAAAGATTAATGAAGGTTTAAAGAATCTGGTTGAAAAAGCATTAGTACCATTTGATATGGCTTTAAACTCCTGCACAATAAATCCGGCGACATTGCTAAGAGTAGATGATCACTTAGGTAAGATTTCTGCCGGCTATGACGCAAGTATTGTTGTACTGGAAGACAATTATGAAGTAAAAGCTACTTATGTAGAAGGAAAAGAAGTGTATTCCAGATAATAAAACAAGACCATGTATGTCCATGCATACATGGTTTTCTTATACCCAAATAAAAAAGACTCAGATTACCTGAGTCCAAACTACGCTAATTAATCATATCTACTATATATACAATACCAGAATATCCATCTGACCACCACCCATCAGCTCTCATGTGATCCGAAGTAGTAGAAGAATTATTCTGAATAGTAAATGAGCAAGAACCATAGCCATTCATCTTTAATAAATAAGATACACCATTACTTATACGTGACATAGAAACATCTGATAATTCAGTTGGGTCAAAACTTACAGGGCATACCTGTGGCTGAGGTTGCGGCTGTTCAGAGCTTCCACCAGAAGTACTACCACCTCCATTTTCTGTATTAGTAGAACCACCATTCCAATTGTCGTTATCATCTCTTGGTTTGGAGTTAGCATTATTGTCAGTCTGCTGATTAGCTGTTTCCTGATTGGATCTTTCATCTTCAGACTTTTTCTTAGCTATTTTTACTGTAATAGTATCTCCTGCTTTGACTTTGGAATCTTTTGCAGCAGAGACAGATATAATTGTTCCCTCTTCTCTCATGGAATCTTCCTGTTCTTCAAAGGAAATTGTGATATTCCATTTATCACCCCATGCCTGAATATCTTCTTTACTCATATTCGCTAAATCAGGAACGACGATATCTTTAGTTACCAGTTTAATTTCAATAGCAACACTTCTCTTTACTTTTGTACCCTTTTCTACAGAAGCTGAAATGAAACTGTCTTCTTCTTTTGAAGTATCTTCCACTGCTTCATAAGCATACGTCACTGAGGTGAAGTGATTGTCTGTAAACCACGCCTCAATATCCTCCTTTTTCTTATCTGTAAAATCCGGGAATTCAAATTCTTTATCAGGATCAAATCCCTTGGATACTGTTAATGTAAAAGTATCCCCTGAAGATAATTTTTTACCTGCTTTAACAGATTGTTTTAAAACGATATTTTCAGCCTTATCC
>CAKVLT010000092.1 GCA_934757945.1 uncultured Bulleidia sp.
GAGTCTGTGGTGTGGAAGATATATAGTTTTTGGCATACATTTCAGCATTTACTCCCTGAAACAGTGTTTTCCCGCTTTGATAACAGGTAATGACACAATCGTTAAGTTTCAGTCTCCATTTGCTGTAGGGAACAGGAGGCTGCTGATATGCACTGTATGCTGTGTACAGTTGATTTTCCTGTGAGGAAGTTAATTTTAAAGTAATAGAATTTGCCATAGCTGTATTTTATACTATACTTTGCAGGTGAGCATAGCAGTTTTTTATGTTCCAGGAGGTTTTATGACAATTTCAACTGGCCATTTTATATATATCAATATTAGCATTGCATTATTTTTTGTCTGGATGTTTATTACGGGATACAGAAAGGGAATCGTTCGTTCTGTGATTAATATATTCGGTACAGCTGTTGGTCTTTGGATTGCATGTGTTGCAGGGCCAATCTGTGCCGAGTATGCCCATATCTGGAATGATAGCTGGACTCCACTGAAGGATACACCGATGCAGGAAACTCTGAGTGTATTTTTGAATGAAATCATCTGGTTTTTGCTGATGTTTATTATTGTGAAGATATTCTTTGCATTCATGGAACATTTTGTGAAAGGATTAAAAAATATACCTGTATTAGGTACACTTTCTTCAGTACTTGGAGGTATTTTACACATGCTTACCGGTATTATCTGGCTGATGATTCTTTGTGTGATTTTAGGCCTTCCTTGTTTTACAAACGGTGAAGAAGTCATTCAGGGAACATGGCTGAATCCTGTACGTTCTACAGTCAATGTCATTACAAGGGATACTGTGCAGCCATGGATGGAATCTCAGGCTTTTGATTCTTTGATTCATGATGCAGGACAATTACAGCAGGAACAAAGGGATACAATTAAACAATGGCTTAAAACTCATGGATATTCCCAGGAAGCCGTTGAGGAGGTGGAACAGTAATGTCATTGGAAACAAGTCTTGAATTTGATGTGATTCGTGATGAAATAGAAAAATTGTGTTGTTTTTCACTGGGTAAACAGCGTATTCACAATCTGCATCCTTCTTTTGATACATTAACAATTCGTCAGGATACTACACGTGCAAGGCAGGCACTTTCCAGTGTAGTTTCTTTTGGTCCTTTGCCATTACCGGGTATACGTGATATTTCCATGAGTCTTGAAAATGCTTTAAGAGACAGAGCTTTAAAAGAACAGGATTTTGTGCAGATTATACATTTCCTTGAAGGTATGAGTACAACTTTGGCTTATGCACAACAACTGGATAAAGAGAAATTTGCAGATATTCTGGAATTGTTTTCTACATTGGAATTACAGCCTCAGCTGTTAAGAAAGCTGCAGAGTACTTTTAATGAATATGGAGAAGTGAAGGATAATGCCAGCGCAGAACTCAGATCTTTACGCAATCAGCTAAGACATATCGATCATGAAATATCTTCCTGTGCCAATCAATTTTTATCCAGACATTCAGAAAGTGTAGTAGATAATATTGTCACAACAAGAAATGGCAGAGCCGTAGTACTTGTAAAAGCTTCTTTAAAGAATACTCTTGGAGGAATTGTTTACGGTGACAGTGCCTCCGGACAGGCGAGTTATGTAGAACCTGCTGCTTTTGTTGCAGTAAATAATAAGAAAGAGTCTTTGATAAATGCAGAACGTGAAGAAATTGCAAAGATTTTAAGAGAATGTACCAAGGAAGTTGGAAAACATGCATATGTTCTGTTATCCAATGTGGAAACTCTTGCGGTTCTTGATGCGATTTACGCAAGAGCGGAATGGGGAAAACAGCATGATGCCACAGTGGCTGATCTTACCAATGAAAAACAATTGGATATCCTTGAAGCAAGACATCCTTTAATTGATCCTGAGAAGGTTGTGCAGAATGATTATCATATAGATCCTCCTCACAGAGTATTACTGATTACAGGTCCTAATACAGGTGGTAAGACAGTTTCTATGAAAGTTATCGGTCTTTTCACTTTAATGACGTATGCGGGAATCCCGGTTCCATGTAAAAGTGCGTTGATTCCTTTCTTTGATAAGATCTTTGTGGATATTGGTGATGATCAGAGTGTTGCTTCCTCTTTGTCGAATTTCTCTGCACATATGATGAAGCAGGCCACATTATGTAAAGAAGCTACAGCGGATTCTCTGGTTTTACTTGATGAAGTAGGGTCTGGTACAGATCCAAGTGAAGGGGAAGCTCTTGCAATTGCTATCTTGAATGATTTAAGAGAAAAACAATGTCTGACTGTAGCAACAACACACTACAATCGCCTGAAAACTTATGGGAAAAGACATAAGGATATTTTACTTGCCAGTGTTCAGTTTGATATGGAAAAACTGACACCGACGTATGTTTATCTTGAAGGGCTGACAGGGCAGTCCAATGCTTTTGAAGTGGCTTTGAAATATGGTCTTCCAAAATCTATTGTCTCTTATGCAAGATTTTTAAAGAATCAGGCAAAAACCCAGGAAGAAGAACTGATGGAAAAGCTGGAACAGCAGTTACAGATCAATGTTTTAAAACAGCAGGAACTGGATGCTATGTTACAGAAAAACGGATTACTGGAAAAAGACCTTGAAAAGAAAACAAAACAGCTGGAAAATACTCGTCAGCAATATCTGGATAAAGCTAAGCTGGAAGCACAGGAATATCTGGAACAGGTAAAGGAACAGGCAGATTCTGTACTTCAGGAAGTGCGTAAAAAAGGTACTAATGCAAAATATCATGAAATGATAGAAGAAAGAAAGAAACTGGAACCTATTGAAGAGGAACATTCTAAAAAGATAGATGTTCATCATACTTTTGCAATGGGAGATGCCGTTGAACTTGTCAGCAGTAATCAGCTGTGTGAAGTTGTCAAACTGGAAAAGAAAGATGTGGTTATATTGCTGAATGGCAGAGAGCTGAGAGTCAAAAGAAACCAGATACGTCCAAGCAACAGACATCTTGCACATGTCAAACAGGAACCGGTTGTCTCTTATACTTCTAATGAATCCATTTTTACTTCTATGCCTCTGGAATGTAATCTTATCGGCATGCACGTGGATGAAGCACTGGATACTATGGATGCCTATATAGATAATGCCAAAGTACATAATCTGAAGTTTTTCCGTATTATTCATGGAGATGGATCAGGGGCTTTGCGTAAAGCTGTACATAAGCAGCTTGCAAAAGATCCAATGGTTAAAAGCTTCAGACTTGGCGCCCCTAATGAAGGAGGAACTGGTGCAACTGTTGTTACCATGAAATAAGTATGGATAAAGAATATATCAAAGCTAAGCTGCAGAATATTCCGCATTCCCCTGGTAGTTATCAGATGAAAGATAAACATGGAGAAATTATCTATGTAGGTAAAGCGAAAGACCTGCATAACAGAGTTAATCAGTATTTTGTGGGCGCGCATGATTTTAAAACTACCAAAATGGTGTCTCATATAGAAGACTTTGATTTCATTGTCACCAAAACTGAAAAAGAGTCTCTTGTACTGGAAATCAATCTGATTAAGAAATATCGTCCTAAATATAACATTCAGTTTATGGATGACTCCACGTATCCCTATATCAAACTTACAAATGAGGAATACCCAAGAATTCTGATTGCCAGAGATATGAAAAAGGATAGAAAAGCGAAATATTTCGGACCATTTCCTGATGCTACTGCAGCACGAAATACCCAGAAACTTTTAAGTTCTATCTATCCCTTCAGAAGATGTAACAGAATGAAGGATAAAGTGTGTCTGTATTATCATCTTGGACAGTGTCTTGGCCCCTGTGAGTATCCTGTAAAGAAAGACGTTTATAAGGATATGAGTGATAAGGTGGTCAGATTTATGAATGGCGATACTTCTTCAATCATTGAAGAACTGACAAAGAAAATGTATGAATCCAGTGAGAAGCTTGCATTTGAACAGGCAAATTATTATAAGAATATGATTGCCAGTATTCAAAGTGTTGTGAATGATGAACAGCTTATTGAAAAAGATAAGAAAGGAGATATGGATGTCTTCTGCTGGCATGAAGATAAAGGGTATATTGCCATTACTGGTTTCCTTGTACGGAAAGGAACAGTATTAAATAAAGAATTTAAACTGCGTCCTTTATATGGGGATGCACAGGAGGAATTCATTTCATTTCTTTTACAGTATTATCAGGATCATCCTATTACAAGATTACTGTTACTTCCGCAGTCTGTATCTTTGGAAAATATTGACAACCTGCAGGAAGTCTTACAGACAAGAGTGTTACAGCCTCAAAAAGGGTATCGCAGAAAACTATTGAATCTCTGTGAGGAAAATGCAGTGCGACAGCTGGAGCTGACATTTAAAACTGTTGAAAAACAGGATTCTCAGATTCAGGAGGCTGTGGATCAGTTGTGCAATCTTGCAGGATGCGATATGAGAAGAGTGGAACTGTTTGATAACTCGCACATTTCTGGACAGTTTACCGTTGCTTCATGTGTAGTGTATGAAGATGGTTTACCGGATAAGAAAGACTACAGAGTGTATAAACTGCATACAGGAAATTCTGATGTGGATTCCATGAAAGAAGTTGTTTACAGAAGATATTACAGACTGCTTATGGAACAGGGAAGAATGCCTGATGGAATTCTGGTGGACGGTGGATGGACACAGATTGAAGCCGCAAAGGAAATATTAGATTCTTTGGATCTGTCTTCTTCCATAAAGATTATGGGTCTTGTTAAAGACGATAAACATACCACAAGAGCTTTAATGGACACAGATGGAAAGGAACTCGAAGTTTCTAAAGATTCAGCTTTATTCTTTTTACTTACCAGAATGCAGGATGAAGTTCACAGAGTGGCTATCACCTATCACAGAAAATTACGTCAGAAAGCACAGACAAAGTCTATTCTGGATGAAATAGAAGGTGTAGGCCCTAAACGTAAAAGACTGCTATTGAGAAAATTTCAGAATTTTACAAATCTGAAAAATGCATCTGCAGAAGAAATTGCACAGTATATACCGGAAAAAACAGCAAAACTTGTCTATGAAACACTGCATGCTCAGAATGAAGAAAACTCTGATGAATAGTGTCTGGTTACTGAAACATGAAGACTATGCATTCTGCTAGTGTCCCTATATAGTAAATATATAACAAGGAGGTTGTTATGAAGAAGGATATGAAGGAAATACTTTCTATGGATAAAATGCCTGATGGTCGCTTACATACTGCTCTGCTGACTGATGATATGGATGATGTGTTTGCTGCAATGATTGAATTGATTATTGCCTATAGTGTTCATGAAGATTCAGATATTACTTCTACAATGGATAAGTTGTGGGATTGTTACAGAGGTATGTATGAAACAGAAGATATCCGTACTGCCTTGCCACCAAGTGTATGGGATGGATTTGAAGCTTTTAATCATGTGATGGATGATCTCCCGCTTCCCGTAAATGACAGTACTATGGAGGATATTCCAAGTGATGTTTTAAAACTTGTTTCCTACCAGTTTTTGAAACAGGTTGCTGAAAATGAAGGTAAGTCTATGGAGGCTGTGGCAAGAGATATCCTGCAGGATGAAAAATACCATGGCAATGCACCAGAGATTTATCAGTCTTAATACATAGCTTTTCAACAGAGTATTGATGCAGTTTTGCACAGAATACTCTGTTTTTTTTGTATGCTGAATACAGAAGAAGTATACATACATGAAGAAAATAGTATTTTTTGTGCGGGTGTTTTTTCTACATCGTTACTTGTAAACAAAATGAAAGAATTAGCTGTCAGACTTGGAAAAGCGTATCAGATAGAAGCTAACGGATACGTGCAGACAGAAAAATATGCCTCTGAGGCAGATTGTATTTTGCTTGGCCCACAAATCAGGTTCAATCTGAAAGAATTAAAAGCATAATATCCTGATGAGCCAATTGATGTCATAGATATGAAGATGTATGACACAATGGATGGAGCAGGTACTTTAGGCAAAGCAATGGAACTGATGGGGGATGAATAGTAAAGAGGCCTTTTTTCCCGAATACAGGAAGGAATGCCTTTTTAGCAAAATAAAAATCACTTCATTGCTGAAGTGATTTTAAAGACTATTACTTACTTACAGTATTGTAGATTTTTTCATCCAGACTGTTTTCACTCTTGGCAACCGTCATGGCACATGCTGTATCACCTGTAACATTTAAGGCGGTAACTAACATTTCGATTGGACGGTTAATGGCAAGAATTAAAGCATAGACGGATAAAGCAACCTGATTTGTGAATCCGACACCGGACAAGATGGTAAACAGAATAATTGCACCGGCACCAGGAGCGGCTGGTGTGCCTACAGAAGCGATGACAGCTAACAGTCCAATCAGAATCAACTGTGGAAGGTGGAGACTGTAGCCTGCAACACCAGCGATAAAGATTGTGGCAACAACCTGCATCAAGGCTGTACCATCCATATTGATGGTCATACCCAGTGGTAAAACGAAGGAAGCAATCTCTTCAGAAATACCCAGTTCATTTTCAGCTGTTTCAATGTTCATTGGCAGAGTAGCGGCACTGGATGAAGTAGAGAATCCAAATAAGGCTACTTTAGAAATCTTTTTGGCAAATGTAGAAGGGGAAAGTTTTGTTGTTACAAAAACAAACAGAGGATAGAAGATAAACAGGAATCCTAATAACAGGACTGTAGTTAACAGGATGTAGCTCAGTGCAGGCTTCAGGTAGGAAACACCATATGCTGCACAAGTTCTTGTTAATAAGCAGAAGATAGCTACCGGAGCAAATGTGTTTACAATCCATGTTAAGATAATGGTTACAAGATCTGAAATCTGCTGGCAAAGATCTGTAATCAGCTGGAATTTTTCTTTGCTGGAATTGATGCCAAGACCTACGGCAACAGCACATACTACAATGGCAAGTACACCACCATTGTTACTTAACGCAGCAACATAGTTGTTAGGAACTGCATTGATGATAAACAGTAAAGGGTTACTTCCGCTTTGTCCTGTAGCTGCTTCAATATTTGTTTCCACAGCTTTGAAAACACCAGCGTTGTAAGCCAGCATTCCACAAACAGCAGCAACAAGAATGGCAATAACTGTTGTTAACAAGAAGTATCCAATTGTCTTACTGGCAATTCTTCCGAGTTTTCTTGCATCAGAAATTCTGATCATTGCAATGACAATAGATGTGAATACCATTGGGATAATAATGATTTGCATGGATTTAACGAACAGCTGTCCGACGATATAGAATAATCCAATTGCTTTTTCGTTTCCTTCAGCAGTAATATCCGCAAACAACAGGTCGTTGATAACTTTCCATGTTGCTTCATTACCGTTTTCCATAAGATTGACTCTTAAAAAAATTGCGCCAATACCGACAGCGATGCCAAGTACCAGTGCAATAACCATTTTTTTAGCCAATGACATTTTTGATTTACGCATAAGACCTCCTGATATTTTATCTGCACTATGATAG
>CAKVLT010000093.1 GCA_934757945.1 uncultured Bulleidia sp.
TAAACTTTTATGGTTCATAATCAAAACCTCCTACACTATATGTATTTGTAAAAAAAGATAAAACTTTCTTAGAAAATTAAAAAAGTTTCCGCCAATTTTATAAAGATTTAAAAAATGCTTCAAAACAGATGTATGCAGCATATGTTCTTCCCTTTATTTTTTCTTACAGACAACCGTATTCAATACATATACGCAATCAAAAAAAAGGAACAAGTTCTTAGAACTCATTCCTTTCATACAGCTTTGTAAATGGTTATTTGCTTAATTCACCAGCAATGTAAGCACCGGCAATACGGCCCCAGCTTACAGATTCACTATAACCACCGCTCTGAGCAGTAACTTCACCTGTAGCAAATAAGCCTTCTACTACAGAATCATCAGCATATAATGCCTGTCCGTGTTCATCACAGACAATACCACCCTTTGTCATATGGTTAGCAGCTTCAACTCTGACACCATAATATGGGCCTTCAGCATCTAATGTACGAGAAGCAGCTTCTTCCAGAACAGGATCTGTTTCGCCTTTTGCTGCACGCGCATTGAAATCTTCTACTGTCTTCTTTAATGCATCTGCATCAATTCCGAGTTTTTCAGCTAATTCTTCAAGTGTTGCGCCTTCCTGATAGTATCCTAAACCAACATGTTTACGAATACGGTAGAAGGAATCATATCCTGTAGAATCAGTAATGTAGAATGCTGCATGATCAGGCTGTTCCTGTTCCATTTTCCAACGATCAAGACCAGATAAGTTATCATTTAATAATTCACCGTTCTTGTTAACAAGAAGATTCATATCAGCACCACCTGTTAAATCACGACGTGGAACGATGATATTACCAAATACACTCATCTTGTTCATACGATCAAGTTTCATGCCATAGTTTTCAAATACGCTTACAAAGTCACCTGTTGTACCAATCTGGTTACTTGTGTCCATATTTTCATGACCTGGTGCATATTTTGCTAATAATTCAGGGTTAGAGCAGAAACCACCTGTAGCTACAACTGTATATGGAGCTAAGATGTTATATGTTTCACCCTTTGTATTGGATACTGTAACACCAGTTACTTTCTTACCATCCATAACAAAGTCAACACCCTTTGTTCCTGTAAGAATTGTTACACCTAATTCATTAGCTGTTTTTTCAAGACCTGCCTGAACAACTTCACCGGAATACTGATCTTCTTCAGCCATGTGGTTAGTTCCACCATAGTTGTAGTTCAGTTCAACGCCCATGTCTCTTAACCATGCGTCCATTGTACCTTCGTTATCAGCCCAGGCTCTGACACGTGCTTCACCTTCGCCATTGTCTTTCTTTGCTTCAAATAAATCATCAGCAGTAACAACGTTACCTGCAGCTTCCTCAGCTTTGGAATTTACCATGTCGAAGTAGTTCATGTCGAACTTACCGTTACCACTCAGGATATCTAATTTTTCGCATACAACAACATTTGCATCAGCATTTGCCTGTTTGATTGTAATAGCAGCAGCAAGTCCACTAGGACCACCACCAACGATAACTGCATCAGCATTTACATCTTCAACTTTTGTTGGATTTTCGCTGAAAGAACTTGCATCCATTGTTACTTCGCCTTCATAAGTAACACCAGCTTCTTCCAATGCATCAGCTACAGCCTGCTTAACAGCATAGCTTGAGAATGTAGCAGCACTGACAGAGTCAACAGCTGGAGAGTTTGCCTCAATAATACGGTCACGAATAACCGGGAACGCACGGTCGATGACAACATTAGTTTCATGATTGTCGCCTAAAGCGATATCTGTAATCTTTCCATCTTCTACTGTAACATCAACGTTCAGTTTTCCCCCGTAACCAGTTGCACTCTTACTGATTGTTTTACTGCCTGTAGTATTTGCAGAAGAACCAGTAGAGCAACCTGTTGCAACGCCTAAGGCAATTGCAGCTAATAAAGTTTTAATCTTTTTCATTTTCTTCCCTCTTGAATGTATGACACATCACGGTTCCAAAGAGTACGTACACAACAAATATTCACAGTTTCCGGACACCGGAATATTCTTATGAAAATATCTTTCATTCCACTTCTGTGCAATACACATTTCTAAATGTAAAACCAAGATACATTTAGTTCCTATATAATATAGCATGCAATTTTTTTGTCAATCGTTTCACAACTTCACAAATGAAACCATATTCAAAATACAGGCCACTAAAGTGGCACAAAATCTGAATAAATATCCATAAAAACGATTTCTCAATTTTTTTGAATTTTTGTTCTGTTTTTATTTTGAAACTATTTCCAGTATAATATTTCTGAAAGACGAGAAAATACTTATGAATCCATTAGACAAAATCCAATCTTATTTTGAAAATTTTACAAAGACTGAACAGGAAATTGCCATCTACATCATCAACCATCCTCTGGAAACTGCCCGCAAGGATATTAACACCATTGCCAAAAATACTCACAGTTCCAAGAGTGCACTCATTCGTTTTTCTCAGAAAATGGGATACTCCGGATTCTCCGAATTCCGTTTCGACCTTTCCAGATCATTAGTTACCGTCAACGGACAAGAAACTCCTGAAGAACAGAAACCTCAGATTCATGCCATTGCGGATGTCTATTGCCAATACATTCAGCAGATCAAGACTTCTGTACTTCCAGAAGAAATGGAGCAGCTGGCAGGAAAGATTGCCTCCAGCAACAGAATCAAAATATTTGGAATCGACCGCACCTATACCAGTGCACTGCAGTTACGTTTACGTATTGCAAAAATCGGATACGATGCAGAAGCAGTAGGTAATACAGCTTTAATGGTAGACTTCCCTGAAATTCTGAATAAAGACGACCTGATTATCATCTTTACTATCCGTGATAACCATAAAGAATATGCCCCTATTGTTGCCGAAGCAAGCTCTGCAGGCATTCCCGTCATTTGTATTACCATGACACCAAATCTGAAATTCAAAAAACATTGTGATCAGTATATCTGCCTGCCTTGTATTTCCAAGGAAATGGACTACTCCTTCCTGGACAACCAGGCTATCTTCCTGGTATTCATTGAAATGATTCTTGGTTCCCTTGCAACCATTCCTCAGAAATAATCAAAAAAAACTTCACTTTCAAAAACAGTGAAGTTTTTTACATCAGAAGAAACTATATACTACAGTTCCCACAACGGCACTCAGGAAAATAATCTGAATAGGCCCTGCTTTCTTTAATCTTAAAAGAATAAAGCAAATAGTAAAGATACAAAGTTCAATCACTCTGATGGAAGAAAAATGAATAGAAGGTAAAGCCGAAGTTCCAAACAATGCCATCAGTAAGATCCCCATACCTGCTGAAGCAATCATAGCTACCACTGCAGGTCTCATTTGTCCCAGCACCTTTTTGACAATATCCAGATTAGAAAACTTTGTATAGAGATATGCCAGTATCAGCACAATAATTAAAGAAGGTAAAATACATCCAAATGTACACACAACAGCACCAGGTAACCCAGCCATCTTCTGTCCTACGAAAGTTGCAGAGTTGACTGCAATAGGACCTGGTGTCATTTCTGCAATCGTTGTAAGATCTGCAAATTCTGACATAGTCAGCCATCCTTTTCCTTCCACAACAAGAGACTGAATCAATGGCATAGCCGCATATCCGCCGCCAAAAGCAAAGGCACCAATCTGCAAATACACTAAAAATAACTGTAAGTAAATCATGCCTGCACCTTCTTTCTGTCAACAAAGTATCTTGCCACACCCAGACACAGGAACAATAAGATTAATGTAATAGAGCTTACCTTAAATACCCATGAAGCAATAAATGCTACAACCATCAGACAGATATTGATTTTATCCTTTGTTTCAAGCACTTTACCAGCAAGATCTACTACCACATCCAGAATAACTGCAGCAACACCTGCTCTCATCACCTGTAAAGCAGTCTGAATAATCTGATTGGTTGAGAATGCATCATAGATATTACAGATAATGGAGATAATGACAATCGGAGGTAATATTGTAGCCAGCGCAGATACCAGTACGCCTTTGATTCCACCCATCTTATATCCGAAAATGATAGCACTGTTCACCGCAAGAGCACCTGGAGCAGACTGTGCAATCGCAGTCATATCCAGCACTTCTTCATCAGATACCCAGTGTAATTCATCACAGAATTTTTTCTGCATCATACCGATGATGACGAATCCACCACCAAATGTAAACGTAGATATCTTCAACATTTCTATAAATAACTTCCCATAAGAAATTTTCTTTTCCATCTTTTCCTCCCCTTTTTATCCTTTGTCAGTATATACCTGACAGTAGCATAAATAAAATGCTATTATATTTATGATTTCATATCATTTGATTTATGGAGCGCTTATGGCAACTATTCATTCTCTGGAATTATTTATATCTGTGTATACCACTAAAAACATTACGGATACTGCAAAAAAATATTACTGTTCACAGCCCTCTGTCTCCAGATGCATAAAGGATCTCGAAGAGGAATATCACACTGTATTGTTCGAAAGATATCATCACAAATTATTACCTACCCCTTCTGCAGACATCCTGTATTCCCATGCTTTAAGAGTACTGGACAGTTATACAAATCTACAGCAGGCTATGCTTACTCATAACGAAAAGATACGTATTGGGTCTACTGTCACCATGTCCAACACCCTTTTACCAAAGTACATCAAACAATATACGCAACAATATCCTGATGTACGTATTGAAGTCAGTGTCAGTAACGGTGAAAGCATCTATCGGGACTTATTGCATAATTCTATAGATATAGCTTTTATAGAAAACATCATTTCTTCCCCTGATGTTATCGCCATTCCTTTTTATAAAGATGAACTGGTACTGTTAGTACCAAACGACCATCCTTTTGCCTTACAGAAATCCATTTCCTTATCCTCTTTAAATACTCAGCCATTCCTTCACAGAGAACAGGGTTCTGCTGTAAGGCAATACCTCGATTCTTTTTTAGAACAGAATCACATTCATGTAGATACACTATGGCAAAGCCGAAGTACCCACGCTATTTTACATGCCGTAGAAAGTGGACTGGGAATTACCATTCTTCCTAAAAACATGTGCATAAAAGAAATACAGACACACACTGTCACACAGGTAGATATCACCAGTCATCATTTAATCCGTCCATATTATCTTGCCTATGCCAAAGAAAAAAAGCTGACAGAAAATCTCATTAGCTTTATTCACCTCTTCCAGACATCTGTGCAATAATTCCTGCTGCAGGAACGGTACCAGGCATTGGTACATCTCAGGAAGGTGCTGACCCTGAAACTATTGGTCGTATTGTATTGATGGCAAAGATGTCACATACAGATATCCACCACATTGGAGATACTGCTGTCGGTGGAATGGATGCAGAAAACTTAATGTCTTACAGTGAAGTCATTCGCGGTAAACGTCATACATTCATGCGTATGGCAAGAGCCATCAATCGATAAAACAAAAGCATCATATGATTAAAACGCTTATTCTTTCACTCTATTATTTATCACAAAGTAAGCAATTACCATAAGCAGTGATACACACAATCCTATATAAAACTCAGAATACGCAAGTCTGATACTGTTCTGTATACTGATTTCCCCTGTAATCGTCTGAACATGCCATGTCATAAATGTATAGAGTTCTGCAACTACCATTCCCACAACGCCTGTAGCACCAATACAGGTATTTATTTTATTATTTTCAAAAGGAACCCATACCCCTGCGAAGAACGCAACTACAGATACAATACCGATCGGATTCAATAAATTGAGTATTCCAGATACTTCCTGTACTCCTCTGCATCCACCATACTGAGACATGCACGCAGGTAACAAACTAATCCCAAACACAACGGTCAAAAGTATTTTCTTCTTCATGCAAAGTTCCTCCGCTATATATCATATAACTATTTTTCTTTCAAAAGACAAATAGAATTAAATCACATAAAATACACACATGTTTTCATCATGCTCGAATGAAATAATAATGATTATCCCGGGGAAAACTTCCCCGGGATTTGTCCTATGCATTCAATTCTTTTAATAATGTATTTTTCAATAACAGATACGCAACGATCGCAGTAAAGATATCTGATACTGCCTGTGCATAGATAACACCTGTATATCCAAGCAAAGCATGTAAGATAAAGATTAGAATTGCATAGAATACACCTTGTCTACCTGCACTAAGGATCAATGCCTGTGCTGGTTTTCCACAGGACTGGAATACACATGTCGTTACCATCACAAATCCAATAAACGGCATACCAAGCAATACTGCACGCAACATTGGTGCACCAGCTGCAATCATTACCGCATCATTCATAAATATAGAAATCATAAATGGCGCAAAGATAGATAACACAATAGATAAAGTCACAGAAATTCCAATAATCAATTGATACGCATATTTCATGCACTCTTTCATTCTCTTCTGTAATTTTGCACCATACAAATATCCATATAATGGCTGTCCGCCAAAAGCAAAACCAACCATGATCATCACAACAATCATTGTAATCTTAGATACGATACCAAATGATGCAATCTTATCATTTCCATATGGCAGCAAAAAGTTATTTAACAACATCACACCAATACTTTGCATCACATTTGTTATGGAACTAGGAATTCCAATTGAAAGGATCTGTTTCACTTCACCTGCACGAATATAAAAACCACTGAGTTTCATACTTAGCCATTGACTCTTTTTACAAATAAAATAGATATAAAAAATATCTGCACAGATATTACCAATAACTGTTGCAATTGCTGCACCACCAGCACCCATATGTAAACCAAAAATAAATACTGGATCCAAGATCATATTCACAATGGAACCAGTCACAGAACCAATCATGGCAGCAGTTGCATGCCCTTCTGTACGTAATAGATTTGTTGGTGCTAAAGCTAAGATTACAAATGGAGACCCTAAAGCAATCCAGAAATAATAGCTGCTGGCATGAGCAAATGTCTCTGTACTTGCTCCAAGCAGTGTTAAGATTGGCGTCTTAAATACAAGCAGCAATATTGCAATCAACATTCCAAAGATAAAGCATCCATCCAGACAAAACACAGACAATCTCTTTCCATCTTCATTTTTCTTCATTCCAAACAATCTTGAAATGACACTTGCTCCACCAAGACCGAAAATATCACCCATCGCAATTAATAATGTGAAGACTGGTCCACATAGCGTAACTCCTGCAACTAAATTTGTATCTCCTGTTTTTGCCACAAAAAACATATCTACCATGTTGTAAACAAGTGTTAAAACACCAGAGAAAACAACAGGCAATGCTAATTTCATATATGCTTTTTGGATTGGCATTTTTTCAAATAATTCATTTTCCATATTTTTCACCATTAAGGCGGCCTTTCTTTCCGCCTTCACAAACCAGTAATGAAACTACTGGTCAATCTTGC
>CAKVLT010000094.1 GCA_934757945.1 uncultured Bulleidia sp.
AGTCAACACATTCTGTGAAGACTATCGTCAGTTCTTATCTGTCAGTAAGACAGAAAGAGAATTCACAGAAAACAGCAGAGTGTTATGTGAAAAGCATGGCTTCAAGAACATTGCCGAAATGGAAACTTTAAAAGCAGGGGATAAAGTGTATTCCATTAACCGTAACAAGAATATCTGTCTGTTTGTTATAGGTAAACAGCCTTTAACAGATGGTATGAACATTCTTGGTGCACATATCGATTCTCCACGTCTGGATATCAAACAAAAGCCTTTATATGAAACAGAAGGGCTGGCATTATTAGATACGCATTACTATGGCGGTATTAAAAAATATCAGTGGACTGCAAGACCTATGGCTTTACATGGTGTTGTTTGCAAGACCAATGGTGAAACGGTGAATGTTGTGATTGGTGAAGATCCAGCTGATCCGGTAGTAGGTATTACAGAAATTCTTGTACACTTATCTGCAGATCAGATGAAGAAATCTGGTTCTGAAGTTGTAGAAGGTGAAGCACTGGATGTACTGGTAGGTTCTATTCCAAAGAAGAAAGAAGAAAAAGATCCTGTAAAAGCCTATATTCTTTCTCTTCTTGAAGAAAAATATGGCATGAATGAAGATGATTTCATGTCTGCAGAATTAGAAGTGGTTCCAGCCGGAGAAGCACGTGATTTTGGGCTGGACAGATCTATGATCATGGGGTATGGCCATGATGACAGAGTCTGTGCTTACACTTCCATGAGAGCAATTCTTGAAATGAAGAAACCTGAAAGAACAAGCTGCTGTATTTTAGTAGATAAAGAAGAAATCGGTTCTATGGGTAATACCGGTATGCAGTCTTCTTACTTTTCTAATTTAATTGCAAGACTGTTGGATAAGATGGGTCAGTCTTCTTATCTGAATCTTGTCACAACACTGGAAAACAGCAGAATGTTGTCTTCTGATGTCAGTGCTGCTTTTGATCCAATGTATCCAGGCGTATTTGAAAAGAGGAATGCCGCATTCTTTGGTAAAGGTATCTGCTACAACAAGTACACAGGATCCAGAGGAAAGAGTGGAAGTAATGACTGCAATGCAGAATTCTTTGCAAAGGTCAGAAGAGTCATGGAAAACGATAACATTGGGTACCAGACATGTGAACTTGGTGCTGTAGATAAAGGCGGAGGAGGTACTATTGCGTATATCCTTGCTAACCAGAATATGGATGTGGTGGATGCTGGTATTGCAGTACAGAATATGCACGCTCCATGTGAAATTGTTTCTAAAGCCGATGTCTTTGAGGCATATAATGCTTATAAAGCTTTCTTAAAGAACATGGACTAAACATGGAAAAGAAATACTTTTTCTTTGACATAGACGGTACCTTAACAGACAGAAAGACCAATAGCATCGTCCCATCAGCTCTGGATACTTTACATAAACTGAAAGAAAACGGACATTTTGTGGCTATTGCGACAGGAAGAGCACATTATAAAGCAAGAAAATTTTTAGATGAAGTAGGACTTGAAGATATGGTATGTGCAGGAGGAGGTGCTCTGGTAGTTCATCATGAACTGATAAAAAATACACCGTTGGAAATCAATGCATGTAAAACCATTCTGAATCAGGTGGAACAATTAGGGTATGGCTATGTTCTGCAACTGGATGATTCTATTAAAGTCTACAGTAAAGATGAACTGTTTGTGCACCAGTGCGGTGGAAGAAAAGAACCTACAGAATACATTGTGCAAAGTAATTTGGATTACCATATTCTGGATACTGTCTATAAGATGTATATTTCCATTCCTGCACAGGAAGAATACAAACTGAGTACGAAAGAACTTCTTGGTCATCTTCGGTTTGTGCAGGACTATCTGATGTTTCAGTATGATGAAAAACATCAGGGTATTCTGGATATGATGGAATATATTCATGGAGATCTGAAAGATGTGGTTGTTTTTGGTGATGATACCAATGATGAGGTGATGTTTGATCCGCAATGGACAAGTATTGCCATGGGAAAAGCCACGGTAGCTTTAAAAGAAAAAGCGGATTTTGTCACAAAAGCTAATACTGAAGATGGTATTCAGTACGCCTGTAAGAAATTCGGATGGATTGAATAAGCACCAAGGATAAGGATTTCCTTATCCTTTCAGAGTGTTGAAAAAGTGACATTTTAAACGATGTCACTTTTTATTTTGGCAGTAAACTTCAACAATATCGAATTTTCAATAAGGCAAAGTACTGATTTTGAGGTATTAAGCTTAAAATGGTTCTGCGGAGAGTGAAAATTTCTTTTGCAGAGTTATTTCGATAAAACAAACAGCCATATCTGTTGTTCAGGCATGACTGTTTGTATACACAATATTATCTTGGAATGTATTTATAGGCAGGTCGAATGATTCTGTTGGCAAATTCCGTTTCTTCCATTCTGTGTGCACACCATCCTCCGATTCTTGCAATGGCAAAAATAGGGGTATATAGCACATCATCAATACCCAGCATTCTGTAGATCAGGCCGGAGAATAAGTCCACATTGGCACAGACATTCTTGTTTGTGCCTTTTTCTTCCAGAAAAACTTCAGGTGCATATTTTTCAATAGCACATAAAAGATTGTATTCTTTTTCGTGATGTGTTTTTTTTGCTAAAGAGGCACTGTTGTTTTTTAAAATCTGTGCACGTGGATCACTCAGTGTATATACTGCATGACCTATTCCGTAGATAAGACCGCTTCCATCTCCAATTTCTTTTCTTAATATCTTGCGTAAGGCTTCTTTGACATTGCAGGCATCTTCAGGGTTGACACCGTATGCCAGTAACGTATCCAGCTGTTTCATGACCTGTAAGTTAGCACCACCGTGTTTTGGACCTTTTAAAGCACCGATGGCAGCGGCTATGGCACTGTAGGTGTCTGTACCAGTAGAAGAAACTACTCTGTCTGTAAAGGTTGAGTTATTTCCTCCGCCGTGATCGGCATGACATAACAGGCATAAATCCAGTAATTTGGCTTCTTCATGAGTAAAAGACTGATCATATCTGTAAGTGCTCAGAATATGTTCTGCAGTACTTTGTCCATGTACCGGATAATGGAAGAACATGGACTGATGTTTATAGGCATGTCTGTATGTCTGGTAGGCATAGACCATCATGGTTGGTATTTCAGCAATCAGGTTGATAGACTGTCTGACAATGTTTTCAAGACTGGTATTTTCAGGGGATGGATCATAGGCATACATGGATAATACAGATCTTGCCATCTGATTCATGATGTTTGGAGACGGGACGGACATAATCATTTTTTCCGCAAATCCATCTGGTAATTCTCTATGAGATTCCAGTATTTCCTGAAACATTTCCAGTTCTTTTTCTGTTGGTAAATTTCCAAGCAATAATAACCAGATGACTTTTTCAAACATAAATGTATCTGTTTCTACTGCTTCTTTTGCAAAATCTTCAATATCATATCCTCTGTAGATTAAATGACCTTTAGAAGGCGTAATGGAACCATCCATATTTGTAATATACCCCTGTACATCACAGATACTGGTAAGTCCGGCAAGCACACCTGTACCGTCCGGATTACGTAATCCTCTTTTCACACCTAACTTTTCACTGACTTCAGGATCAATGAAATTATGCTTTCTGTATTCTTCTAACAGAACAGATAATTGTTCTGGTTCTAATGTTGCGGTATTTGGATAGATCATAGATAGTATCCTCCCTTTAGCTAGTATTTTATACTTGTCTGGTCATTTTTGAAAGACACTTGTTGCTTTAGGGAGTACAATGGAAAATAAAGGAGACTCAGATTATGACTGAAAAAATTGTATTGGTTCCTGGAGATGGAATAGGAAAAGAGATTTCAGAAAGTGTGGAAGCAGTATCTGTCATACTGACCCCTGCTATTGCATGGGTTCATCATGAAGCAGGGGCAGAGTACTATGAACAACATGGTGCTTTATTTGATCCATTACTTTTAGAAGATATTGAAAATACTGGCATTTGTATAAAAGGACCGACTGCTACACCTGTTGGTACAGGATTTCGTTCTATCAATGTGCAGTTGAGACAGGCTTTTCATACCAATATCAATTTAAGACCTGTACATTCCTTACCTGGAGTAAACTCCAGATATGAAGATGTGGACATTGTTATTTTCAGAGAAAACTCAGAAGACCTTTATAAAGGTGTGGAATACATGTATGATAGAGATACTGCTCATGGTATCAAGATTATTTCCAAAAAAGCTTCTGCAAATATCATCACTGCTTCTTTTGAGTATGCTCGAAAACACCACAGACATAAAGTCACCTGTGTTCATAAAGCCAATATTATGAAACTGACCGACGGGTTGTTTTTGCATACCTTTGAAGACATTGCAAAACAATATCCCGATATAGAAAGCAATGCGGTCATTATTGATGCTTTCTGTATGAAGGTTGTAACAGATCCGACACAGTTTGATGTGATTGTGACAGAAAACTTATATGGAGATATTCTTTCTGATCTATGTGCAGGACTGGTTGGAGGGCTTGGCTTTGCACCAAGTGCCAACATCGGAAAAGATGTGCGAATTTATGAAGCGGTACATGGGTCTGCTCCAGATATCGCCGGAAAAGACATTGCCAATCCTACGGCTATTTTAATGGCCTACAGCATGTGCTTGAAAGACCTGGGATATGTTAAGGAAGCTGTTACATTAGACACAACTTTGAAAGATATCTTCATGGAAGGTAAAGTGCTGACACAGGATCTCAAAGGAACTGCAACTACTACACAATTTACACAGGAAATTCTGAGGAGACTACGCTGATGGAACTGCATGATACAAAGGTAAAACTGATGGATGGTGTGCCTGCAGAAACAAAGGATACTGGTGGAAAAGAAAAGACTCTTGCTTACCGTATCTTAAATGCACACCATACCCCAAAAGAAGATTCGCTGTTCCATATTACATTTGATTCTCTGACTTCTCATGACATTACCTATGTAGGCATTATTCAGACAGCCAGAGCATCAGGGTTAAAACAGTTTCCGGTACCATATGTACTGACTAACTGTCACAATACTTTATGTGCGGTGGGCGGAACTATCAACGAAGATGATCATGCCTTTGCTTTAAGCTGTGCACATAAATATGGAGGTATCTATGTGCCACCAAATCTTGCAGTTATTCACAGTTATAACAGAGAAATGATGTCAGGATGTGGAAGAATGATTCTTGGCTCTGATTCTCATACAAGATATGGTGCTCTTGGTACTTTGGCAATAGGAGAAGGTGGAGGAGAACTGGCAAAGCAGTTAGTAGGTCAGACGTATGATATCGAAGCCCCAAAAGTAGTTTTAATCTATGTCCACGGTAAGATAAAACACGGTGTGGGTCCACAGGATGTAGCTCTGGACCTTGTTTCCAAAACCTATGCCAACGGATTTGTTAAAAACTGTGTTCTGGAATTTGCAGGACCTGGCATACAGAATCTTTCACAGGATTTCAGAAACGGTATTGACGTGATGACTACGGAAACAACATGCTTATCTTCTATATGGCAGACGGATGATATCACAAAACAATATTTTGAACAGCATCATAGACCTGAAGCCTATACAGAACTGATTCCTGAAGAAGGTGCAGCCTATGATAAGTGGATTGATCTGGATCTAGGCAAAGTGGAATGTATGATAGCTTTACCAATGCATCCCAGCTATGCTTTACCAATTAAAGAACTGTTAAAAGACCCGAAAAAATATCTGCAGGAAGCGCAGGACAGAGCCAATACTCAGCTGAATGGTAAAGTGACAATGGATCTTGTTTCCAAAGTAGATACAGAGAATCATGTACATGTAGATCAGGGAATCATTGCCGGATGTTCCGGAGGTATTTATGAAAATATTGTGCTTGCCTCCAGAATACTAAAAGGACATACTGCAGGAAATGAAAGATACAGATTGTCTGTCTATCCTGATTCTTTGCCAATGTATAAGGCACTGTTACAAAATAATACTGTGCTGGATCTTGTCTCTTGCGGTGCTGTATTCAGAGAAGCTTTCTGTGGACCATGTTTTGGAGCGGGAGATACACCTGCCAATAACGAATTATCTATTCGTCATACAACACGTAATTTCCCTAACAGAGAAGGTTCCAAGCCTGTTGAAGGTCAGCTTGCTGCTGTAGCATTAATGGACGCAAGATCTATTGCTGCAACAAGCAGAAACAAAGGTATTCTTACACCTGCGGATAGTATAGACTTTGATGATGCAGTAGAGTTGCCATCCTTTGATGATACTATCTATGCAGAAAGAGTGTATAACGGCTTTGGACATCCGGATCCTGCATACCCTCTGGTATTTGGACCAAATATCAAAGACTGGCCTGAACAGCCTGCTTTATCCAGAAATCTTTTAATCAGGATTGTATCTCATATAGAAGATCCTGTCACTACTACAGATGAACTCATTCCTAGTGGTGAAACTTCTTCCTACAGATCCAATCCGTTAAGACTCGCTGAGTTTACATTATCCAGAAGAGATCCTGGCTATGTAGCTAAAGCTAAACAGGTACAGAAAATTACAAAAGATTCTGAAGAAGTACAGAAGGTTGTACGATTATTAAAGCAACAGGGAATTACTGCAGATTTGTCTGAAACAAACATCGGTTCTGCAATCTATGCACATAAACCAGGAGATGGAAGTGCTAGAGAACAGGCTGCCAGTTGCCAAAGAGTATTAGGTGGTTGTGCTAACTTTGCTAAGGAATATGCTACAAAACGTTACAGATCTAACTGCATTAACTGGGGTATTTTGCCGTTTATAACTACAGACTGTGATGCTCTGCAGACAGATACGTATGTATATATTCAGGATATTCTTGATTCTTTAAGTAAAGGAAAGCCTGTACAGGCTTATAGCGTTCATGAGGATCAGGTGAAACCTGTTCATCTGGATTTACAGCATCTTTCCGACCAGGAAAAACAAATACTTATGAAAGGATGTTTAATTAACTACTACAAAGCTTTATGAGAACCACAATATTTACAGG
>CAKVLT010000095.1 GCA_934757945.1 uncultured Bulleidia sp.
CCGTTCTTTCTTATCTTTTCTGAAAATGACACTAAAATTTTCATGTACCAAAGTGAATCAAATTGCTTGTTTTTATTCCTGTATGCCGTATAATTTGCTTGCTAGTTAAAAATAGTTGCGTTTCCAACTATTTTCGGAGGTTACCATATGAATGTCATTAAAAGAAGTGGTGAAGAAGTTACTTTCACCCCTGAAAAAATAGACGCTGCAGTACGTAAAGCTAATGCTGCAACAAACCCAAAGAAAAGAATTGATGATTCCACAATTACACAGATTGTCTCAAGAGTACTGCAGAAATGCAATTCCCTTCACAGATCTGTTGGTGTGGAAGAAATCCAGGATATGGTGGAAACAGAAATCATGGCTGAAGGCGGCTATGCAGTCGCAAAGAATTACATTACCTACCGCTATGAAAGAGCTCTTGTACGTAAAGCCAACTCTACAGATAAACAGATTCTTTCTCTGATTGACCGTAATAATGAAGAAGCCAAACAGGAAAACTCCAATAAGAACCCTACAGTGAACTCTACACAAAGAGACTACATGGCCGGCGAAGTTTCCAAAGATATTACTAAACGTTTCCTATTACCAAAGGAGATTATTGAAGCCCATGAAAAAGGCATTATCCATTTCCACGATGCTGATTACTTTGCTCAGCCAATGTACAACTGCTGTCTTGTCAATCTGGAAGATATGTTACAAAACGGTACAGTCATTACTGATACTCTGATTGAAAAGCCACATTCCTTTTCCACCGCTTGCAATATCGCCACTCAGATTATTGCTCAGGTTGCAAGTAACCAGTATGGAGGACAGACAATCACACTGGCACATCTCGCTCCATTCGTAGAAGTATCAAGACAGCGTCATCTGAAAAATGTACGCCAGGAATTTATTGAAGCTAATATTGAAGTTAACGATGAAGCGGTCAAAAAAGTTGCCGAAGAACGTGTTCGTAAAGAAATTAAAGATGGTGTACAGACCATTCAGTACCAGATTATTACATTGATGACTACTAACGGCCAGGCACCATTCGTCACAGTATTCATGTACCTTGATGAAGTTCCTGAAGGCCAGACAAGAGATGATCTTGCGTTGATTATTGAAGAAATGCTCAAGCAAAGAATGCTGGGCGTTAAAAACGAAAAAGGCGTATATATTACCCCTGCTTTCCCTAAGCTGATTTACTGCCTTGATGAAGACAACATCCATGAAGATTCAAAATATTACTACCTGACAAAGCTTGCTGCGGAGTGTACCGCAAAAAGAATGGTGCCGGATTATATCAGCGCCAAAGTGATGAAAGAATTAAAAGGCGATGTCTATCCATGCATGGGATGTAGATCTTTCCTGACTCCTGACAGATTTACCGATAAAGGTCTTGGCAATATGTCCAACGCCATGAATTACGATGGCAAGCATAAATATTATGGTCGTTTTAATCAGGGAGTTGTTACTATCAACCTTGTAGACGTAGCATGCTCTTCCAAAGGCGATTTCGATACTTTCTGGAAATTGTTTGATGAAAGACTGGATCTATGCTATAAAGCATTAATGATTCGTCACAACCGACTGATTGGAACACCAAGTGATGTTGCCCCAATCCTATGGCAATATGGTGCGATTGCAAGACTTAAAAAAGGTGAAAAAATCGATAAGCTGCTATTTAACGGTTATTCCACTATTTCTTTAGGTTATGGCGGATTATATGAATGTGTAAAATACATGACTAAAGAGTCTCATACATCTGAAAAAGGACAGGAATTTGGACTGAAAGTCATGCAGCACTTAAATGATGCATGCAACAAATGGAAACAGGAAACAAATATCGATTTCTCTGTTTATGGAACACCAATGGAATCCACCACTTACAAATTTGCAAAATGTCTGCAAAAACGTTTTGGTATCATTGAGGGTGTTACAGACAGAAGTTATATCACTAATTCTTATCACATCCATGTAACTGAAAACATCAACGCATTTGACAAACTCACATTCGAATCTAAATTCCAGCAGTTATCACCTGGTGGAGCTATCTCTTATGTAGAAGTACCTAACATGCAGAATAATATCCCTGCCGTACTTGCTTTGATGAAACACATTTATAATACAATCATGTATGCAGAACTGAATACCAAGAGTGATTACTGTCAGAAATGCGGATATGACGGAGAAATTCAAATCGTAGAAGACGAAAATCACAAACTGATCTGGAAATGTCCAAACTGTGGTAATACTGATCAAAACACAATGAATGTTGCAAGACGTACCTGCGGATATATCGGTACTCAATACTGGAATCAGGGAAGAACCGAAGAAATCAAAGAACGTGTCTTACATTTATAAGTAAATAGAAAACCACAAATTCTGTGGTTTTTCTTTAACCGGAGAGAATACCTATGTACTATGGAACAATCAAAAAATATGATATTGCTGACGGAGAAGGCGTAAGAGTTACCCTCTTTGTTTCAGGATGCACAAATCACTGTAAAAACTGTTTTCAGCCTGAAACATGGAACTTTCACTATGGACAGAAATATACCCAAGAAACAGAGAAAGAAATCCTGGAAGCCTTAAAACCGGACTATATTGACGGATTAACCTTGCTTGGTGGAGAACCTTTTGAACAGGAAAATCAAAAAGCACTTCTGCCCCTTTTACGTAAAGTAAAACAAATGTATCCTGATAAAACCATCTGGTCTTATACAGGGTTTATCTACGACAGAGATCTGGTCCCTAATGGTAAAAGACACTTTGATACTACAGATGAAATGGTTTCTTATCTGGATGTACTGGTTGACGGTCCCTTTGTGGATGCTCTCAAAAACATTTCCCTGAGTTTCAGAGGAAGTGAAAACCAGAGAGTCATCAATATGCAAGAAACATTAAAACAACACAAAGTTGTCTTAAAAGAAGTCAAAAGGTAGTTGAAAAACTACCTTTTTACATTCTAAAAAAGATGATCATTACTGACCATCTGTAACATACTTATTCAATAAATCCAAATGCATATCTAGGTTTGATCCAGTCAAGAAGAATATCTTCGTTCTCTTTCAGATGACCTACTACATTATACTGGTTAGATAATTCCATATCTTTGAGAATAACCCAGATTTCACCTCTATAATGTTCAAGATTATTATTAACAATAACAAGATCACCCCTATGTACCATTGCAGATTCTCTCTTTCTTTCAGGAATAGGCTTGCCTTTGAAAATAACTCTAGGCATAGATGAGCGTACAATCAAATCATTGCAATCATCTCTGGACTCATGTTTGGAATAGAAAATGATTTCTTTTTCTGTATCTGTAATATCTTTTTCAAGTTCAACTTTCATATTGATCTTGGTAAGATCTGTTTTAGCCAGAGTTTCCAGTTCTTCATCTGAGGCATAACAGTTACCAATCAGAATATCCTGACAATAATTCATGGCATTCATATGTCTTAGCTGCAGGTCTATCGGCAGATCTCTATGCATCTCGATTGTTGGCAGACCATCAAATACAGGCCATGGGCCAAATGTATTTTCCTGATTGGAGGAAATAAAACTTGCCACACGTAAACCTGTCTTCTTATAGAAAGAATGCAGGTCAATATATCTCTGCAATCCCATACCTGTATGTCTTTGAGGAAAGAAATTTGAACACATACACATGTTTTCCTGGTCTGCACCACATTGAATCATAAATGGAATATTGATAGATCCGGAAGCATTATATTCAATCTTCAGTCCGTAAGGATTGTGTGTAATAGCAATATCTTCCTGATCTCCAAAATGTCCATCTAAACGAATGATGTCAAAACCAATCTTTTTAAAGACAGACAGATCATATGGTGTAGCCCCAAGCTTTTTAAAAACATCTGGATTTGTATCCACAGAAACATCCATATCATTTTCATGTGCCACACTGCATAATTCAGAGAAATTTTTTACCAGAGCATCCACCTCTTCATTAACACTTAAAAAGCATGTAAACACTCTCCTGAACCCTAATTTGCCAGCTTTGCGGATATATGTATACATTTCCTCCTTATTGGAGTGTTCCGGATATACGGAAATACCTAATCTTTTCATTTTTTTCTTCACCTTTCAGAGCCATGTTTACCCAAAGACTCACTTTGTTACATAGTTATTCACCTCAGTATGTTAAAAAAGCTATACGTTCTTAACAGTTTTACAATACAATCAAATACACCTGCAATTCTCCCAGATACAGTACTTTTTCATTCTTTCCCCCACAGAAACATATACCATTACATAAAAGGCCTGTTATAGTTACAACAGTTTTTGCATAAAGCAAATTAAGAAAATCTGTACTTCCCTATCCCTCCTTTGCATACATCAGCCTGTACCGAAGAGCCTGATAATTACTCTTTTTCTGAAAAATAACAGCTTCTGTATTTTCCAGTATAACCTGCATTTCCACACTTTTTCCACTTTGATCTGCCATACCAACATCTATAACGTGGGTATCATTGGAGACAGTATAATATCCAGTATACGTAATACCATCAATATCTGTGAAAGAAGCACTTCCATCCTTAAGAAGTTCAAGAGTTTTCTGCTCATCTGAATACGTTCCCTCTATCACATAGGAAACTGGTTTTGGATACAGCATATATCCGATGCACAGCAATACAAGAAGTATAAGAATACTGATACCTGCATATGGAAAAGCAGGATTTTTATATAGAGATACTTCATTTTTATCAGGAATTTTAGAACCACAATACCTGCAGTACTTACTGTTATCCTGAATCTGTTTATGACACTTTGGGCATTCCATATTAAGATATCCTCACAAATCTGTAACATACTCCAAGGGTATCTTTAACACTGTAAAGATACACATTATTGCTTGTATATACCATATACGCATCTTCACTTTCTTCAAAAAGACCACCTAATACATCTTTGAGCATATAGGTATACTCTGAATCCGTTTTATCACATTTACCTCTTATTTCAGGCTTCCACGTCAGTCCACTCTCGGCAATTTTAAAATTATGATGCAAGACTATCGCAGGTTCTTCGTTATCTTTATACATGGAATAATCCTGTTTATCATCAAAAACATACTTTCCGTCATTCTGCAAAGACAACGTACAGATTGTTTTTCCTGTTTCATCATACATAGCATACATACCTGAAGGGTATGAGCCCAAAGATCTGTAACTGAAGCAGGCAAACAAACCCACACACACAAGAATTACGAGAAAGCACACCTTCTTAAAAGAAAAATACATGTGCTTTGGAACTGGTTTTCCACAATATGTACAGTAAGTATCGTTTTTCGAAATTGTATGATGACAATGCGGACAATTCATATCTCAACCTCTTTAGAAATTGTAATATACACACAATGAAAGTCAATGTCACTTTGTACCAACAAAAAAGCACTCCCTGAGAAGTGCTTCATAAACTATTCTACGCCAATAATAAACGCATATACCGGCTGTCCGCCATCCTGAACATCCACGTCAACATTGAAGTTATCTGTAATATAAGACGCAACCTCATTGACTTCCTGTTCACTGGCATCTTCACCTTTCAATAAAGTAACAATTTCAGAATCTTCATCAATCATTTCTTTAATGAGACCTTTACAAGCTTCTACTTTATCTTTAGCTGTCAGTTTAATTTCCTTATCAAACAGGCCCATATAGTCACCCGCATGAATCTCTACACCATTCATACTTGTATCTTTAACAGCATAAGTAACCTGCCCTGTTTTTACATTGGCAATAGCCTCGGACATATCTTCAATATTTTCTTCCACTGTAGCATCAGGGTTAAAGGAAATACATGCACTCAGTCCTTGAGTAACAGACTTTGTTTCCAGTACAATAACATCTTTATCTTCTGTAACCGCAGCAGCCTGCTGAGCAGCCATGATAATATTGGAGTTATTCGGAAGAATAAAGATATGCTTTGCATGTACTCTTGCAATTGCACCACAAATATCTTCCGTGGAAGGGTTCATAGTCTGACCACCGGATACCACTACATCTGCACGATATTCCTTAAAAAGATTTGCCAGGCCTTCCCCTGCAGAAACAGTAATAATACCATATTCCTTTTCTTCCACTGGAGCTTCTTCCTCTTCAATAATGGAATCACTGATACCTTCTTTGAAGTTTTCAATCTTTACTTTTACAAATTCCCCAAATTTTTCAGCCATTGTCAATACTTCACCAGGAGTCATGGTATGCACATGAAGCTTGACAGTATCTTCTGTAGCCTGCAGAGTTATTTCATTACCGATTTTTTCCAGAGATCTGCGGAAATCTTCTTTATTGAAATAATTCTTACCTGCATTCATTTTCAGAACAAACTCAGTACAATATCCGGAACGCTTATCGTTTTCATCTTCGACAACATGGTCACTTTCTTCCTGTTCCTGTACAGGATTTCCTTCCAGACAGGCCTTGAAACCTTCAAAAATAACCACAAGACCGCTACCACCGGAGTCTACAACATTTGCTTCTTTTAACACCGGAAGTAAATCAGGTGTATGATCAAGAGAAACATTTGCTCTTTCACACAGTACAGTCATATATTCCAGTAATGTGCATTCTTCGTGTTTCTGTACATATTCCAGAGCCTGCTCACTGGATTCTCTGACAACAGTCAGAATAGTACCTTCTACAGGACGCATAACTGCTTTATATGCCATCTTAGAACCATTTGCCATCGCCTCGGCAAATTCCAGTACAGTCACTTCCTTCTTATCTTTAACCGCTTTAAAGAAACCTCTGAAAATCTGAGAAAGAATAACACCAGAGTTACCTCTTGCACCCATCAATAAGCCTCTGCTTAAAGTTTTTGCAACAACATCCAGCTCCTCAGATCCACTCTTAAGAACTTCTGTAACACCATTAGAGAAAGTTAAAGACATGTTTGTTCCTGTATCTCCATC
>CAKVLT010000096.1 GCA_934757945.1 uncultured Bulleidia sp.
CACATAAATGATGCACTTGTGTATGAGTATCTTACTGACACTGCATGTGATCAGGATCTATCTATGCAGGCATTAAAAGTAAGAAATGGTATGATTTTTTACGTGTATTGAAAAGGGGGGGACAAATGTCCCTCCCATTACTTATTGAACCGTAATCTGAATGTACATTTCTGACAGAATGGTTCTATCAGTGTTTGTTTTTGTAATCCTTTTACCATATTGACATATCTTTCACAGTGTAATATCTCCTGAAGGGAATGGGTATGCATGTTGCCAAAAGATATCATTCCGTTACAATCCAGACAGCATGGTACTACTTCACCGTTGGATAAGACAGCAATTTGCTGTATGGCGCCAAGACATTTTCCTTTAGAGGATACAGGTTTGCTAAGATCATCAGGCCATTCAAACATATTGTCAAAATCAACATAGATATTTTCTGCAATACTGTAATTGTTTTTTCTGTTTGTCTTAGTCAGGGTGTATTGCTGATGAAAATGCTCCAGAATGGTTTTAGTACGTGTTTCTTTGAGTTCATCACTTCGCCAGAAACGTACTTCAATAATAGGGGATTTCTTTTCTTTACACGCATCCAGGAAATGGAATAACGTGGATTGAAATATATCCAGATTTTGTTGATAAAATTCAATACTTTGTAAAGAAAAACTTATTTTTCTCAGACAAGAATGATTTAAAAGGACGTCATGTACTTTAGAAAGGGTAGTACCGTTTGTGACAAGCTGTACTTTCATAGCATAGGCATCACATATGGTAAGAAGGTCATCAAAAAATGGGTGAAGGGTAGGCTCGCCCTGCACATGAAGATAAATGAAGTCTGTATAATCTTTGACCTGCTGTACAATGGTTTCAAAAAAATCTGGGATCATAATTTCCGGTTTCCTTGTGGTATAGCTACAGAAACTGCAATGCAGGTTACATATATTTCCGATTTCAATATATACTCTTTTCAACATAGAAAGAGTATAACAAAAAAAGATCATTGCTGATCTTTATTTTGTGATGAAATTGCTTAAGAAAGCTTTTGTTCTTTCACTTTGAGGGTTTGTAAACATCTGCTGTGCAGTTCCCTGTTCTTCAATAACACCCTGATCCATGAAGACAACTCTGTCTGCCACATCACGGGCAAAGGACATTTCGTGTGTAACAACTATCATCGTCAGACCTTCTTTGGCAAGTTCCTTCATGACATTGAGCACTTCCTGTACCATTTCAGGATCTAATGCACTTGTTGGTTCATCAAATAACATGATTTCAGGTTTCATGCAGAGAGCTCTGGCAATGGCTACACGCTGTTTCTGTCCACCGGATATGGTACGCACATCCGCATTGGCAAACTGATCCATACCGACTTTCTTGAGATAGAACATTGCAGTCTGTATTGCTTCTTCTTTGGAGACATGATGTACCTTCATCTGAGGCTTTACGCAGTTGTTTAATACATTCATGTTATTGAAAAGATTGAACTGCTGGAAGCACATGCCTACTTTGGAACGATAGGCATTCACATTTTTTGTATGCAGAATATCTTCGTTAAAAACTTTGATAGAACCGCTGTCAGGTTTTTCCAGAAGATTAATACAACGTAACAGAGTGGACTTGCCAGAACCGCTTTTGCCGATAAGACACACAACTTCCCCATCCTGCACCGAGAAGTCAATTCCTTTTAAGACTTCAAGCTTTCCAAAACTTTTATGGATATTCTGAATATTTACTAATGTTTCGCTCATAAGTCGGAATTGCCTCCTTTCTGTGTAGTGGTTTTAGCATATTTCATACTGTGAGGGTCAGTATCACTCATAGGAATAGAAACATACTCTGTCTGATTCAGACGTTTTTCAATAAGGTTGAGAATGCATGTGGCAATCATGTTAATGACTAAATAGATGACTGCTTCTAGGAAATAGGTTTCTGTAAACTTGAAGGTGGAACCTGCAATGGATTTTGCCTGGAACATCAGTTCTGTGATGGAAATAATCATCAATACGGAAGAGTCCTTGATATTTACAATCAATTCATTTCCAATGGCAGGGAAGGCATTTCGAATTGCCTGTGGTAATACAACCATCATCATTGTTTGGGTATTGGACATACCTAAGGAATGTGCAGCTTCTGTCTGTCCTTTATCTACAGCCTGAATACCGGAGCGGATGATTTCAGCCATATACGCACCTGTATTTACGGAGATAACCACCATGGCAGCAGTTAACTTATCCCAGTGGAATACATTTAAGAAAGCATAGTAGAAGAAAGCTGCCTGAACCATCATTGGCGTACCACGGAAAACCGTGATATAAATATTGGCTAAAATATCAAACAGTTTTTTTAAAATTCTGGAAACAGGTCCTGCAGTATAGTCGAGCTGTACAGCTTTAAAGCCGCCAACTATCAATCCCAGTAACAAGCCGCAGATTGTACCAACCAGAGCAACAATAATGGTCGTACGCACACCAAGCAGTAAACTTGGCCAGTACACTTGTACTATATTGAATACACTCTTTAGAAAATCCATAACTTACTCATTTGCAGGCTGGTTTTCCACTGCCTGTAACATCATTTCTTCACGTTCATCATCGGAGATGGTATCTAAAGCTTCCTGTAATGCATTTAACAAAGTAGTGTTTCCTTTCTTGACTGCGATGGATACAGCAGCGTCCTGTTCTGCACCTGAGAAGCCCTTACCATCTTCAAACTGGATATAAGTTAAATCAGGGTTTGCCTGACATACACCGATAGCAACAGGTAATTCAGAAGTTACAGCATCTACAGCACCTGCCTGAAGAGCCTGAATAGCAGCAGGGAATGTTTCTGCTGCAGGTTCATGAATTACACCATCAATCTGGTCAATGATGGTATCGTACAAAGTATTCATCTGACCTACGACTTTCTTTCCGGATAGATTGGAAATAGAGGTGATGCCTGCAAGAGGGGAATCCTTCTTTACTAATACAACTTCTGTAGAAATGTAGTAAGGAGTAGTAAAATCAGCTTCCTGCTTTCTTTCTTCCGTTGCTGTCATACCAGCAATGACTGCATCAATCTGATCGTTTTGCAAAGAAAGAATCAGGTTATCCCAGTCAAGCTTAACGATTTCAACTTCTTTATCTGTCTTTTCAGCAAGCTTTGTTGCCATCATGACGTCATATCCGTCACAGTAATCAACATCGGAAATCTGCTTACTTGTGTCTGTACTTTGTGTTGTGGACCAGTTATATGGAGCATAGTTACATTCCATACCTACACGTAATGTGTTTTCATCAGATGTAGAAGCGGATGAAGCTGTGGATCCTCCGGAGCATCCTGTTAATACAAGAGATGCTAATAGACACGCACTTACTGACTTTGTAGTGAACTTCATTTTCTTTTCCTCCTAAATATTTAAAAACCGTATGCTATCACACATACGGTTCATTTCGATATGTAATAGCGCCACTTCAATTTGAAGGAGTGATATAGATATTCTCATATATCCCCACGAGATATTCCTGCCGGAACATTTCGTTCGGCGACGATTACCTTTTTGTCAGATCATGGCCTGCCGGCTCCCTGACATACTCATTTACGTCGCTACCTCTATCGGTTTTACATTTTCAACTTTACTCAATGGTGATAGATTGTCAAGTACTTTTTTCAATCTTTTGGTATAATACTTTCGGCTATGGATAAGATATTATTAATGAACAAACCTGCAGGTATGACCAGTTTTGATGTAGTCAGACAATGCAGAAGAATATTACATGAGAAAAAAATAGGGCATACCGGTACCCTTGACCCTGAAGCACAGGGATTTCTGATAGTTTTAACCGGGAAGTATACTAAATTATTACCTTTTGTCGTCAAAGATCACAAGCATTATCAGGCAAGATTCCTTTTGGGAAAAAGATATGATACTCAGGATATCTGGGGTACGCTGATACAGGAAAAAGAATGGGGCTTTCACGAACAGGAAGAACTGGATAAAGTCTCTTCTTGTTTTCTTGGGAAAGGTATGCAGATTCCGCCAATGTACAGTGCTGTGAAAGTAAATGGTAAAAAGTTGTATGAATATGCAAGAGCCGGAATTGAAATAGAAAGACAGCCTAGAACGGTTGAAGTTTCTTATCTGAAGGTAAATCATATTGCTGATAACGAATACAGTATGGATGCGGTGGTTTCAAGCGGTACCTATATACGTACACTGATTGAAGATTATTGTAGCCATTTGCAGGAAATTGGAGCTATGAGTTATCTTTTAAGAAGCGGTATTGAGGGTTTTGATCTTTCAAGTGCCATCAATCTTGAAGATCTTACGGAAGATACGCCAGGTATTTCACCTTTGGATATTCTTGATCCTTCTTTGAAAAAAGTGGATGGCACTGCTTTTGAAAAACAAATTAAAGATGGTAAGAAGATTTTCCTGAAAGATGAAGAAGACAAAGTAGTCTTTGTAATGGCCGGTGCACCGTTAGCGGTGTATGAAAAAGTGAATGGAACGATGTACAGAAGTGTGAGAGGTTTATTCTAATGCGTATAATAAAAGTATCTTTGGATAAAACAAGAAGAAATAAAACACCTATGGTGGCATGTATCGGATATTTTGATGGTTTACATGTCGGCCATCAGAAATTGCTGGAAAAGACAAGAGAACTGGGAGAAAAGTATCATTGTGAAACTGCAATGATTACGTTTGAACCAGATCCATGGGTCATTATCAAGGGAGCTACAAATGTAAAACATATTTCCACCATGCGTCAGAGAATTAATAAAGCTGTCAGTCTTGGAATGGATAATATTGTATTTCTTGAGTTTACAAGAGATATGTCATCATTACCTCCAATTGATTTTATGAATAAAATACTGGGGAATCTGAATCTTCAGGGCCTTGTATGTGGATTTGATTTTCATTTCGGATATAAAGGCAGTGGAAATGTACAGTTTCTTCAGGATAATGCGCCTTATGAAATCTGTGTGGTATCCGCAGTAGAAGATGAACAGGGGAAGATTTCTTCCACACGTATAACAAAGTGCATTGAACAGGGGCATATGGAAGAAGCTCACAGGTTGTTAGGCTCTCCTTTTTGCATGGAAGGAAAAGTAATCCATGGTAAAAAAAGAGGAACGGATATGGGATTTCCTACAGCAAATGTACAGGTCTCAGATGAATATATTATCCCTAAAAACGGTGTCTATGCTGGTAAAATCCATATTGGCAGAAAATCTTACGGATGCATGATAAACATTGGGTTGAATCCAACGTTTCATGACGTGGATGCTATTTCTCTGGAAGCTAATATTTTTGACTTCCATGAAGATATTTACGGACAGGTAGTTTCTGTTGATTTCCTGAAATTTATACGTCCTGAAAAACAGTTTCGTAGCAAGTCCAACCTTGTCATGCAGCTGGAACAGGATAAACGCACTATTCAAAATTATTTTGAAGAGGGAGTTTTATGAACCCATTCTACCTACAGCGCATGCAGAATCTTCTCAACGAAGAATTTGATGCGTATATGCAAAGTCTTGAGAAAGATACCAATAAAGGTATGCGTGTCAACACTTTAAAAATCAGCATTCAGGATTTCTTTCGATTGACAAATTGGGCTTTAGAAAAAAGCCCTTTTGCGGATAACGGGTATTATCTTGACAGAGACAGAGTGTATGGCAATACCCTCCCTTTTGAAGCTGGATTGTTTTATATGCAGGAACCAAGTGCATCCAGTCCGGTGTCTGTACTGGATGTGCAAAGGGGAGATTATGTGCTGGACATGTGTGCAGCACCTGGGTCCAAATCAACTCAGATTGCAGAGAAGCTGGAGAATACTGGGTTGCTTGTCACAAATGAAATTAATACTGCCCGTGCGAGAATTCTTGTTGAAAATATTGGAAAATACGGAGCAGCAAATGTAGTGGTGTTAAATAACGATACCAGCGCGCTTTCTAAATCTTTTCCGGGATGTTTTGACAAAGTGCTGGTGGATGCGCCTTGTTCTGGTGAAGGAATGATGCGTAAAAACGACGAAGCCAGTAAACAATGGTCTTTGGATAATATCCATCATTGTGCAGATATGCAGAAGCAGATATTGGAAAATGCTTATATATGCTTAAGAAAAGGCGGTATTCTTGTGTATTCTACCTGTACTTTTGCTCCTGAAGAGAATGAACAGCAGATTTCTTCTTTTTTACAGCGCCATGAGGATAAGGAACTTGTGCCAATAGAACTGCAATGGGGCAGACCTGGTATAGGCATGAATGAAGCAAGAAGAATCTTTCCTATGGATAAGGGAGAAGGTCACTTTATCTGCAAACTTCATAAAAAAGGGGAAGAGGAAAGAAACAGAATGGCGGTATATCCGGATAGTAAACTTCCACCTGCTGCACAGGAGTTTCTGGATACAGTCTTAAATAGACCTTATCCACATACCTATGTATTCAAGGATAAAGTATATGGAGGTATGCATCCGTTTATTAAAACAGCTAACCTGCACTTAGTGAGAAATCAAGTACTTCTCGGAGAAGTGAAAAAGAACAGATTCGAGCCTGCACACACATTGTTTACAAACAGTTATTCAGCATGTAAACAAACAGTGGAGCTTGAGGAAGATCAGATTCAGAAATATCTCAGAGGTGAAACCTTAATGATTGTGCGTCCTAAAGGATGGTATGCTGTAACGTATAAAGGATATGCAATTGCTGGAGCATACAGTGATGGTAAAATGTTAAAAAACAAATACCCTCACAGTTTAAGAAAAAGGTGATAATAAATGGAATTACAATTGTTTTCTTATATTGAAGAAACGCTGAAATATTATGACATGCA
>CAKVLT010000097.1 GCA_934757945.1 uncultured Bulleidia sp.
GCTGTACACTGCCTAAAACATTGGTAACTTCAGCAACAGAAACAGCTTTCACCGTTTCATCAAAACACTTTTCAAATTCTTCAATCGAAATATTTCCCTCATCATCTGTAGGAATATATCTGACCTTGATACCATGCTCCTGTTCAAGGTGAAACCATGGAAGTATGTTAGAGGCATGTTCCACCTTGGAAATCAAAACAGTATCGCCTGCCTTGAGAAAATCATGTCCCATACCATAGGCAATCTGGTTCATGGACTGGGAGACATTATGTGTATACACCACTTCATCAGGATTGCAGTTAATCAGCTTAGCTACCTGTTTTCTTGTTTCATCATACAAAGCATCATTCTGGGCAGCAATGGCATAATCCCCTCTGTGCACGTTGGAAGTATGATGCATATAAAAATCATTTACTGCATCTATAACACATTTTGGTTTTAAAGATGTTGCTCCATTATCAAAATAGATAAGCTCAGGATGATTAACAAGCATTGGAAAATCTTTTCTGATTTCATTTACATCGAACATAATTCATCGATCTTCCTTTCCATAGCCTCTTTCAGACGCTGCTGTAAATCTTCATTCTGAATTACCTGTGTTACAGGCAAGAGATATCCTGTAGAAATCAGAGAAGTACACTGTTCTACAGATAACCCTCTGGACATCAGATAATACAGCTGATCTTCATCCACTGTCCCCATACTCAAAGCATGACTTGCCTGAACATCATTTTCATCTATCAATAACTCAGGGAGTATCTTTGCTTTTTGCCCCATTTCAAAAGATAAGGCATGGGAACTCTGATGACTCTCACTTTGTTTGGCCCCTTTAACAATCTTGCCAATAGCATCAATAACAAGATTACCGTGCTTTAAAACAACTGCATAGTTTTCAATATTGCCACTAGTATGTGGAGCAAAGTTTACAACATTCACTGCATACTCTTTTCTGGAATTCACAAGCAAGGCATTTGTGACTCTTGCACTGGCTCCAGGTCTTCTCAAAGCAACAAAACAGGAACGTTTTGTATCAGCAGCATTACATTCTGCATAAGCAACTGTCAGATGCGCGTCACGCAATACTTCATAGCTTTCATCCACTTCAAGAGTTTCATCGGCTTCATTGGAAAACAGGATATGTGTCTGTGTACCTGCATTCATAAAACCTCTGATTCTAAGTTTTCCACATTTTCTGACTGTGATAAACACCTCTGCATCGTCTGTACTTGAAAAAGACAAATCCAGATCTCTGGTGGCATCAATGATATATTCGTTGTATCCCTGCTTAAAAACTATGTCAGAACTCATACGAATATATTCCATCAGTGTGTATCCCCCATAGCAGTCTGGCGAACTGCACATTGGCCAATGGAAACAGGCTTTTTAGCTTCTTCCTGAGATGCAGGTACTGCACCTGTTTCCTGATAGAGCCAGTCATACCCTTCTGCATCAATGCGCTTTGCAAGAGAAGCATCGCCTTCCTTGACAATTCTTCCGTTAACAAGAACATGTGTAAAGGTTGGCTCAATCTGTTCATAGAAACGTTCATAATGAGATACAACAAGCATACTCATTCCTGTTTCTTTATGCATTCTCTTTAAAGCCTCTGAAACAATTCTTAAGGCATCAATATCCAGACCTGAGTCAATTTCATCCAGCATGGCAAGAGAAGGTTTTAACATTTCCATCTGTACAATTTCATTTCTTTTCTTCTCACCGCCTGAGAAACCTTCATTTAAGAATCTGTGTGCAAGATCTGGCTTCATCTCCAGATTTTCAATTGTCTTTTCCATCTGCCTGATAAACTGGAATAAAGGAATCGGTCTTTCTCTTCTTACATTCATGGCAGCTCTCAGGAAATCAGAGTTTGTAACACCTGGAATTTCCTGAGGATACTGCATCGCCAGAAACAATCCGGCTTTGGAACGCTCATCTACCGGCATAGCAAGGATATTCTTTCCATCATAAAGAATACTGCCGGATGTAACGGTATATCTTGGATGTCCCATGATGGCTGCAAGTAACGTAGATTTACCATTACCATTAGGCCCCATAAGCGCATGTACTTCGTTTTCATTCACTGTCAGATTAATTCCCTTGAGTATCTCCTTATCCTCAATGGAAACGTGAAGATTTTTTATTTCTAGAGTTTTCATATGTCCTCCTATCAATTACCGGCTTGAATTATAGCATTAAACTGTAATTAAGTGTTGTAATACTATCTCATTCACAAACCGTATTATACTAATACGAATTTTAACATGCAAAAATCATGCACAATGTGAACGAAAGTTCAGCTTTTGAAAAATTGCAAAAATATATTGACTATCATATAATAGGAAAGCATTTTTATATTTAAATATGAATAAGGAGGAATTATGAACAAATTCTTGAAAAAGAACTGGTTCGTGTCATTAATTATTGTTATATTCGCTTGTATCAGCGTATATTACATCTATGATACCAACAAGGGAAAACTGAAAGGAAAAACTTCCGGCGGTGAGGATGTTGTTTACACAGTCAACGATGAAGACATAACAGCATCTGAATTCTATGATGAACTGTATAAAACAAACGGTGAAAATGCAGTGCTGTCTCAGTTTATCAAAGCTGTAGCCGATGACTCCTATAAGACAACAAAAGATATGAAGGAAAGTGCAGCAACTCAGGCTGAATCCATCACATCTAATTACCAGTCTTCCTACGGCAGTTCTTACGAAGCTAAGCTTAAGAGTGACTTAGCCTCAACAGGGTATTCTGATTTAACAGACTACCTGATTACTCAGTTAAAGATTAATAAGATTACAGGAGAGTATGCCGCAAATCATTTTGATGAATTGCAGATCAGACAGATTTCCTATGTTCTGATTAAATTTGAAGATTCATCCAATGTTCCTTCCACACCGACAGAAGATGAACAGTCCCGTATGGATGCTGTAGATGCCTCTTTAAAGGATGGTACAAGTTTTGCCGATACAGCTACCAAATATTCTGAGGACTCTTCCACAAGCACAAGTGGTGGTGTTCTTGGCATTATCGATAAGAATGCGTCTAATATTGATGCAAACTTCCTGAAAACTGCTCTTGCTTTAAAGGAAGGTGAAGTCAGTGACTGGATTAAATCCGACAGTTTCGGTTACTTTAAAATCAAGTGCGATGCCTGCACACCAGAAACACTGGAAAGTTCTGAAGCTATCAGCAATCCATATGAAACTCTTGTTTCCAAGTACGACACAACACTACAGAAGCCTGCTATCTGGGAAAAAGCAAACTCTCTGGGTATAGATTTTAAAGGCAATGACAATCTTGAAAAAGAAATCAAAGCTTACTTTGGTGTAGAAGACAGTACAGAGTCTGAAAGTGAAACAACTGCTTCCCCTTCTCCTACTGCAACTGCCGGAGGTGACAAGAAATGATATCCGCAAAGAAATTACTTACAGGCGCATCTGCTGTAGCATTATGCTTTACACTGGCAGGATGTTCTGATGCCAGTGCAAAACTGAAAGACAGTTCCTCTGCCTTAATCAAGGTTGGAAATAAGACAATTACCAAAGGACAGATTTACTCTACAATGGTTTCCATGTCTGGCGCTTCTACTGCTATCAACAATGCAACAAATAAGATTGCTGCAACAGAAGTGGAAGTGACAGATGAAATCAAAAAGCAGGCTGAATCTTCTTTAAATACTTATAAGTCTATGTATGGAGATTCCTTTGCTTCCTATCTGGAATCTACAGATATGACTGAAGATGAGTATGTTAATGATTATCTGATTCCTTCCTTACTTGCCGCAGATCTCAGCACAAAATACATTGAGGAAAAATGGGATGACCTGATTACAATGTATAAACCTGTTAAAGCAACGGTACTTGCATTCTCTTCTCAGGAAGACAGAGATGCTGCATTACAGGAATTAAACGATGGTTCCAGCAACGCAGAAACAGCTGCAAAAAATCACAACTCTACAAGTGATGGCTCAAGTAAAGTGTATACAAACCAGGACACTACTCTGGATACAATGGTACGTGCAGTACTAAGTTCCATGAAATCCAGTGACGGCTGGGTAGATACACAATCTTCTGATTCTGCAACATACTACTTGTTACATGTAGATGAAGACGATACAGAAAACTATCGTGAAGAGCTCAAAACAGCCTTCTCTAACATCTCCAATGTCAAAACAGACGCAACAACCTACTACTTCAAAAAGTATGGGTTCCATATTTATGACATTACCCTGTATAACGCTGTAAAAGCATCATATCCTGACAACCTTGTACAGGATATGCCTGCCGATACAGATACGGATACGGATGCGGAATAGCGCATACTTCACTGATTACAAAAACGGATAACCAATCATCTCGGTTTATCCGTTTTTATTTTTGCAGAAGTAACATGTATGCAAAATACGAAGAAATACCTATACCTGAAAGAAAACAAACCTGTTTCTTTTTTTTGCGTACTGATTGCCTTATAATATACATATCATAAAGGAGACAAACTTATGTGTGTATTTTGCGATATTATCAACCATAAAATTCCCTCTAAAGTAGTGTATGAAGACGATAATGTCTTAGCTATTTTAGATATTTCACAGGTAACAAAAGGTCATACTTTAGTCATGCCAAAAAAACACTTCGCCAACATTCTGGAGGTAGATGAAAAAACATTACAGCATTGTACTTCCGTAGTACACAAACTTGCAAAACAAATTGTGGATAATACAGAAGCCAAAGGTTGTAATGTATTAAGCAACTGTGGAGAAATTGCAGGACAATCTGTAGATCATTTACACTTCCATATCATTCCAAGATATTCTTCAAAGGACAGTATTGAAATCAAATTTAATCCATCTCCTGCTTTAGATCTGGATGAAGTCTTAAAGCAGGTCAAAGGATAAAGATATGCCTACCGCTTTATATTATCTGCATGACCCATTTGCTCCAGATCCAAACCGTCCAACAAGATTTGGTTCTGCATGCATTTTGCTTTATAACGGAAGTGTTCTGTTGGAACAAAGAAGCGATTCTTTCAGATGGGGCATTGTCACAGGAGATATTCATAATACGGAATCCTTCAAAGATTGTGCAATACGTCAGACAATTAAGGAAACCGGAATTTCTCTGCAGCACTCCGATCTGTCTTTCCTGAAGATATTTGATGATCCAAGCCGTATTGTATCTTTTCTGGACGGAAATATTTATCGTATGGTACATGTTGCCTATATTGCGGAATTTGATACTTTACCAATTACTACAGTCGGAAAAGGCAGTATGGAATTAAGATGGGTACCCCTGACAGATCTTGAAGAATATGATCTTGTAGTAACTCATAAAGAAATATTGGAATACTATCTTCAGCAATTACAGGAAGAAAATTAAGGACCTGGGTATCCAGGTCCTTTTTAAACGTGTAATCTTTCTAATATAACATTTCTTGCGGCGTCTTCCAAAGTATCATCTAATGGAACAAGTTCTACCTGACCATATCTTTTAGACAATCCTCTTCTTATCACTGCATCTGCCACTTTTGGATTCTTTGGTAGTAACGGACCATGCATGTACGTCGCAATTACCTGATCATTCATAAACCCTTCATAAGAAGAACGGTATTCATTGCCGTGTCCACTGAGCACTTTACCAAATGGTGTATCCACATTTTTAGTTTGCCCTCCATGGTTTTCAAAACCTGCCACTTTAAAGGTTTCACCGTCAATAGTTGTCTCTAAAGCAATATTGCCTATACATCTGTGATTTCTGTCAGATGCGACGGTATAGTAAGGGAACAGATGTAATCCGTCAAGTATATTGCCGTCCTGGTCTTTATAATACTGACCAAATAGCTGATAGCCACCACAGATTAGTAAAAATGCCGTTTTTGACTGTAATGCTTTGGTAATAGACTCTTTTCTTGCAATCAGATCTTCATAGATAAGGCTCTGTTCGTGATCAGCGCCACCACCCATAAAAAAGATATCATACTCATCAATATTTATGACATCACCAATAGAACAAGTGTCTACTATATTTCTTTTGGCACAACGCACCTTAAGCACTTCAATATTACCTCTGTCTCCGTATAGATCCATCAGATCGTTATACATCCATACTATCTTCAGTTCCATACTACTTCTCCTCTTTCTTTAAAATAGCTCTGGTAGAATGCAGTGCGGTATATGTGGAAATAATATAACTTTCCCGATTACAGGCATTTAGTTTTCTGACAGCTTCTTCTACATCTGGATAGACTTCGATTCTGTCTTCCATGCCTTCATATTTCAATCTTAAAGCAATATCATAAGCTCTTAATCCAGAACATACTATCTTTTTGACTTCAGGCACATTTAATCTTTCAAAATGTGCATCCCATATCCAGCTGACATCATGTCCATCCTGATCATTATCATTCAGAATAATCATGACATTTTTTTCATGGGGTTGAGCAACTATATACTTAAGAACTTCATTGGTTCCTGTAGGGTTTTTAGCAAGATTTAAGATACATGGCTGATTCAGATGGAACAGTTCATTTCTGCCTTCTTTTAATACAAAAGTTTTAAACACGGTATCTGCACTGTCATAATTGCACCCTAACAGCTTCATAACCGTAATAACCGCTGCACAGTTATACACTGCATAAATTGTATTGATAAAAGAAGTAAATTGTCTTCCCTGTGCCTGAAATGTACCATGATCATAATCAATGGAAGTCACCTCAACATCACTTTGTACATTTCCAAAACCGTCATGCGGGCAGAAAAACT
>CAKVLT010000098.1 GCA_934757945.1 uncultured Bulleidia sp.
CCTGTACTGTGTTTATCTACTTTCACACCTGGAAGATCACTGAGATCTACAATATCTCCTGAATGCATCATTGCCATTGTAAGATCAGCAATTTCCTGATCAGTCATGTCTTTTTGTAAGATAGCCATCATCATGCTGGACATCTGATAGTCAGGAATATCCCCTTTTACAAAGCCATCGACCATCTCGTCAATTTCCAGTTTTGTCAAAACACCACCATCGGCTTTTTTTTCAATCACATCAACAAATCGCATATTTGATTATCTCCATAGTATTTAAAAATTACTTATACTATGATTATTTCACATTATGAAAATAATTCAAGCAAGCAAAACAAGATATTGATACATAAAGATGAAATGACATACACTTCCTGCAAGTACAAAACAATGGAAGATTTCATGGTTCCCAAATCCGTGAACAGGGCGTTCAAAAATAGACAGCTTCATGGCATATATGATAGCTCCAACAGAATAAAGAATACCACCTGCCAGCAACCATAAAAAACCAGCAAAAGGAATAGAAGAAACAATATCCTTCATGAAAAACACACATGTCCATCCCATACATGTGTAAATCACTGAAGATACCCATTTAGGACAAGTCACAAAACAGAATTTGAAAATCATTCCTAAAATAGCCATTGTCCAAATAGCCACAAATAAAATCATCCCTTTTATGCCTCCCACTGCAATTAAAGCCACAGGAGTATAAGAACCGGCAATCATGATGAATATCATCATATGATCAATCTTCTTAAGAATTTTATTCACTTTGTAAGAGATACTGAAAGAATGATATACGGTACTTGCACTATATAACAGAACCATACTCATCATAAATATCATATAGGCAATCAAATCCATTCTGGTCGCATTATACTGACTTGCATGTATAAGTAAAACCGGCATGGCAAAGATACTGCAGACAGCACCAATCAAATGAGTTAATGCACTCATTGGTTCTTTTACCGTAAATAATTTTTCATCCATAAAAGGTGAGTTTTTTGGTAGCACCGTCATATTTTATACCTCCAGTTATCCTGTCATCGGTTTTTCAATAACCTCTATTATTATATTAGGGGTTTTTCAATAACCTGTCAAGAGATAATCTATGTTCTATTGCATAGTTTAAAGAATCCATTTATACTAAAAGCATGAAAAACATACAGAACATACAGGCTTTACAGGATTTTCATTTACCTGCATACACTGAAATACCTGATGTCGGATTATATCTTGAACAGGTAGTAAAATATATCAACAGCTTCTTTACAGATTTTGAAGAGATGAACATCACCAATTCAATGGTCAGTAACTATGTTAAAAGTAAACTGGTTTCCAGTCCTCACAAAAAAATGTACAGCAGAGATCAAATAGCCACACTATTTTTCATTGCCATTGCAAAAAACGTACTGTCTATGGAATATATTCGTATCTGCCTTCAGGACAGAACTACCCTTTCCACTACTGAGGAAGCCTATTCTCTTTTTAAAGACAGAATGCTTGCAACAGTACATGGATTCCAGGATACCTCTGTGATTTCTTCTAATTTCTCTTCAGATGAAGAAACAGCCCTGAACAACATCACAATTGCTGTAGCACATAAAATGTATCTGGAAAGATATTTTGCACAATACAAACAGGCATAACGTTCACAAGCCATCATGCGTGTTCATGATGGCTTTTATATAAAAAAAACATAACCATAAATGCCATTGCATTCATTAGTTATGTTTCAGATAATCATTTACTGTCTGAATTTACCTCACCCTTTTTCATCTATACAAATATACTCATATACAGGCAGAAACTCAGAAATGTTCATCTTTAAACGGTATTGAGTGAAAATACGTTCCATTATAACACTGATTTTTTCTTCTTCCGGCTGCGATAAAATAATCAGATATTGCATTTCACTGTACCTTGTACATATATCTACTTTGCGAATAGTATTTTGAACAGCGTCGCCCATTGCGGATAACGCCTGTTCTATTTCATCAATGGATGGCATGATATCTGAAGATGGCTTCATCGTCACCATCACAAGATAGCATTTCCAATGATTACGCATGCTCAGCTGACGCATATACTCAAACTGCGTTGTAAATTCTCTGTAGTCCAGATTCAAAGCACCAGTATAACTGCCACTTTTCTGTAAGGCATCTGCTATTTGCTGAAGAGTATTTCCACCTGAAGTACCACCCGAGGAAGCATTAACAATTTCCTCAAAGAAAGAAAACCGGTTCTTCCCGTTTTGTTTTACAAAATATAAAGCTTTATCAGCCTTTGCATAACAATCTGCAAACGTATCCTGTACAGTACTCATGCATAAACCTGCAGAAAGAGATGCAAAATGAATTTCAGCATCATTTTCAGTAAGATCATAGAACTGTCTGAAAAGTTCCGACAGAATCTGTTTAATCTGTTCACGTGAATCATTTGGAAGAAACAGAAGGAATTCATCTCCCCCAAGACGGCAAGCCGCAGCATTCGTATTAAACTGTGTCAGTAACGCACCCAGGGTTTTTAAAGCCCGATCTCCTGCCTTATGACCATAGAGATCATTGATTTTTTTAAGATTATCCATATCTATAAAAGCCAGACAACCGTCATATTTTTTCATGGCATTGGCAATCAGAATTTCTCCCAGATTTCTGGAAGGAAGCCCTGTCAGCATATCATAACTCTTCTTGTCTTCCTGTCCCATAAAAGCATTCACTACGTCTGCTATAAATCTGTTCATGGTTAATTCATAGGATGGAACAGAAAAATCAGGATGTTCATTGGCAACAGCCGATTCCAATTTTCCCTCTTCCATCAACTTCAAAAAAATCTGTGCAATTTCAGGATCAAACTGCGTACCGGCATTCTGAGCTATTTTTTCTTTAATCCTTTCCAAAGGAAGCGCTTCTCGATAGATGCGTCTGGAATGCATGGCATCAAAGCAATTTGCCACAGAAACTATTCGTGCATGCAATGGGATTTCCTTGCCTTTCAAACCATCTGGATACCCGGTTCCATCATACCGTTCATGATGACTTCTTGTTACTTCTGATAGATGAGGAACCATAGTAACACCTTTCAATATATTTGCGCCGATAACAGTATGTTGTTTTATCAAAGTATATTCATCTTCTGTAAGCCTTCCCGGCTTATTCCAGAGATGGTCAGGAATACCTATTTTGCCAATATCATGTAAATATGCACAGTTCTTCAGATTTTGGATTTCTTTCTCGCTCCATCCAAGTTCCTCAGCAATCAAAGAAGCATATTCTGCCACTCTTTGAGAATGTCCTCGAGTATACTCGTCCTTAGCTTCCACTGTCACAGAGAGCATTCGCATCATCTGTAAAGTCATAGCTTCAGTTTGCTTTTGTTCTTTTTCAAGTTCCTCACGTCTTCGTGCAGCTTCCATTGCCTGTATATTTTCTATGGTACGTGTGAGGTTGACCAAAAGAAGAAAAATCATAGCGACACCCACAAAAATACCGGATATGGTTGTCATAAAATACACTGATGCCGATTCAATGCTTACACATAGTATGATCAGAAATAGCCCAACCAGAAGAATATAATCTGATTTCAATTTACTCGAACGAACGTACAAACATAAATGAATAAACACAAGTAAAAGAACAACCACAAGGACGCATTGCCCTATCGGAAGAGTCTCGATATAGTCTTTTATACCTGTGTAACATAATAAAGAACAAATTGCAAAATCAGCAAGAGCAATCATGCCAAGAAAAAGATATAAACGGCGATGTATTCCTTTTTGAATACTGTCTGCATAAAACAACAATGGTAACGGGGACAGCATAATCATCACAAAGCATAACGACGCAAGTGCAGAAGCATTTGGGACAAGAAGCTGTCGGATTTTAGACTCACCAAGAAGCCATACAGAGCTCATAATCATACACCACCCAAAATACTCCATTTCAAAGGTGGAATGATAAGCAAATCTTAAAGCCACACTGAATATCATTGAAGTCAGACCTGCCAGAAGAATAAAAACAGCAATATATGTAGAAAGAGCAAACTGATTGTAAATAAGCTGCCAGATATCTGTTTCACTTCCTGAATAAATCTGATTTACTACACCGGAATAATTAGAAGTATACGTGGTCAGTTCTATACGCAATTGTTTTCCCGCATCTTTATAAGAAGTGTTACAGAAAACATATCGACTGGCAGAGTTTTTTCCTGCCAGACGGGTGCCCTGTGTAGAATATTCCTGTCTTAATTCTCCGTCTATAAATATCCTTACATCCTGTAAAGAAGAACGTATAGCAATACTGGATTCGTCATAATCCTCAGGCAGCATGCTGGTAAGTATCATGGTCTGACCTGCAGGAACATCATATTCCCCCGGTATAGTAATTTCTTCTGCAGAGCCATCTTCCTTTTCCCAAAATACAGGATAGGAATACTCAACAGACTCCGCTTGCAGTGTATTCTGCTGTTCATTTGCCCCAAAATACTGCATGAAAACAAACCAGCAAAAAACAGCTGCCATTAATACATAAAAAACTTTTTTCAGCCCTTCCAAAGTCAGCAGTTTTTTAGACATGGAGAATCTCCTTTCCTGCAGATGAGCAACACAATAGACAACTATACAACCAATAAAAAACCAACATTCCATAAAAAGTATACCATGGAATATTGGTCACATTTTTAAAACATATTTGAAAATTACAGAGTCAGTATCATTTTTCTAATGGTGTACCGCATTCTGGACAATACCGGCCATTGGCATATTTTATAACAGTCCCGCAGGATGGACATTTTAAAATCTTCTTCAGACAAATCAGTCCATACATACCATCAAACATGCACAACACGCAAAAAATACCACCAATACACTGTATCCACCACATGGAAAAATGCATACCAGACATTGTATACAAATCCATATTTATAAGCAGAAAAGCATTATTCCAATATAAGAGAACATATATACAGACCGGAAAGAATGCACAGTACAGAAAGTGGATATACATCGATCTGGATATTCTGTCTTTTTGAAGTAACCCATGAAAAGCAGTCAATGCCTGAAAAATCAGCACACCTTCTATCAGTACCCCTAAAATCAAATCTTCAAAAAGCGAACATTTACCTAAAGGCAATATGAGTGGCACAGTGACATCCAAAGCTCCAGTAATACATCCTAAAGAATGATATAAGAAGACTGCATAATTGATCCAGAGAAGTATTTTAACCTTCTTCATGTTCTGCATCATACTTCTCCAGAAGCTTTTTTTCCTGTTTGGAAAGTGTATACTTTTCAAACAGATCAGGTCTTTGCTTTCTCGTCAGCAGTAAAGACTGTAATAAACGATATTCTTTAATCTTTGCATGATTTCCGGAAAGTAAGACTTCAGGCACCTTATCGCCTTTATAATCTGCAGGCTGTGTGTATTGAGGATATTCCAGCAACCCCTGTTCATATGATTCATCCTCGTAAGACTCCTGTTTAATACTTCCTTTCAGTAATCTTGTTACAGAGTCCACAATTACCATAGAGGCCAGTTCTCCGCCTGTCAGCACATAATCTCCGATAGAAATCAGTTCATCACAATGCGTATTAATACGTGCATCCATCCCCTCATAATGTCCGCACAAAAGTATCAGATGGTCTTTTGAAGATAATTCATGTGCCTTCATCTGAGAATATGGAGTCCCTGACGGATTCATCATTATGGTATAACTGTCAGCAGCTTTGACACTGTCCAGTGCATCAAGTACAGGCTGACATTTCATCACCATGCCTGCACCACCGCCAAACGGTGTATCATCTACATGCTTAAACTTATCCTGTGCAAAATCACGAATATTTACAAGTTCCACTTCCAGAATACCTCTTTGAATACTTCTGCCAATAATAGAAGTATTCAGAAAGTTTTCATACATTTCAGGAAAAAGTGTCAGAATGGTTATCTTCATAGCAGTCCCTCAACTACATGTATCACAATAATTTCAGATTCGAGATCTACTTTCTTCACAAAAGCAGGTACATATGGAATCAGAACTTCCTTATTTTCCGCACGTACACGAAGGTTCTTCTGTGCACCAAGAGTCTCCTCCACATCCAGTACAGTACCTATAGTGTTTCCTTTTTCATCTTTTACTGTAAGTCCAAGAAGATCCTGCACATAATATCTGCCATCTGTCAGAGGTTTTCTTTCACTTTTATCAATAAATATTTCGCAGTTTTTATACTGTTCAATCTTATTGATGTCCAGATTTTCTTCAAATGCTACTAAAGGATATCCTTTATGTACTCTGTAGGAATGAACGATAAAAGGAATGTACTTTCCTTCACTGCAGATGTAAACACGTGCCCCTTTTCTGTATCTTTCTGTATCAAAATCAGAATATGACTGAATTTTTACTTCACCCCTGATACCGTGGGTGGTTAGTATTTTACCTATCTTTATGTATTGCATAAGTTCATTATAACAAAAAAAGAACACACATACGCATGTTCTTTCTTCCTCATTACTTGCAGAATTTAATAGAAACTCTCTTGCCAAATTTATGAGAAGCAACACCCATTACCTGACGTAAGCTGCTTGCCATAATGCCTTTTTTACCAATAAGACGGGCAACATCATCGTCACTTGCTTTAACTGTAAGAATAACTTCCT
>CAKVLT010000099.1 GCA_934757945.1 uncultured Bulleidia sp.
GAAGTATTCATTAAGGCATTGACTAATGGTAAAGCAAACTGAGGATCATTGAAGATGTACTTGAACAAGGTATCCTTGTACTTATCATTACCTGTAATGGGTTGGGTGACATTGTATTCTACAGTGTCAGAAGCATTTAAACTTTTATGGTTCATAATTAAAACCTCCTACACTATATGTATTTGTAAAAAATGGTAAAAATATCGAAGAAAATTAAAAAAGTTGCCGCCAATTTTATAAAACTTTGAAAAATGATGAAAAGTATATGCATTGAGGTATATTCTCATGAAATCAAAAAAAAACCAGTATGTATGGATTACTCAATGAAAACAGGCTTAGTCTGCTCTTAAAGACTAAGCCTGTTGATATCTACCTGCTCTTCTGTTTTTCTCTCTGTACAAGAATCAAAAACGTCATTAATCTCGACATTTCTATTGGCTTGGCAATATGGTAGTTCATGCCACTCTCTTTACACTTCTGAATGTCTTCAGCATAGGCATCCGCTGTCATAGCCGCAATCGGAATAGTATTACCGGATTCTCTGATCTTCTTTGTGGCTTCAAGACCATTCATAACCGGCATCTGTACATCCATAAGTATGGCATCATAGGTATATGGCTTATTCAAAACATCCAGACACTGTTTGCCATTTTCACATCTGTCACTGCTGACACCTGCTTCATTCAACAAAGCATGCACTATTTCCCAGTTGAGATCATTATCTTCACATACCAGTACATTCAGAACTGTAAGACTACCCGTAGTTTCATCTGAGGCTGTGGCAGAGTCTACAATTGGCAAATCCAATGTTACTGTAAATACAGTACCTTTTCCTGCTTCGCTTTCACATTCTATAGTACCTTGAAATAAATCTACCATCTGTTTGACTATGGAAAGACCAAGACCTGTACCCTGTGTTTTATTGATCTGTGTTTTTACTTCTCTTGTAAAGGAATCATACATGTGTTTCTGGAATTCTTCATCCATACCTATGCCATTATCCTGTATTCTGAATACTGTACGTACGTTACCTAAAACAGTACTCTTTTCTTCCCTCAAAGACACATCAATATTTCCACCGACTTCAGTATATTTGACAGCATTCGATAAAAGATTGGTATAAATCTGATTTAAACGTATCCTGTCTGCCAGTACAAATCTATATGGTAAAGGAGTATAGACACAGGTAAAATGCATATCTTTTCTCTGCATAGGTATCTGCATCATACCGACAAGTTCTTTCATCAGTTCCTGTAAATCTACTTCTTCTTTACTTAAAACCAGCTTTCCACTTTCAATCTTGGATACATCCAGAATATCATTCACCAGTGTTAATAATTGTTTTCCTGCCTGTGTGGCTTTATTCAGACAATCAGAAGCTACTTCAGGTTTATCCAGATTGTTTTTAGCTATCTGTATAAATCCCATAACTGCATTCATTGGTGTACGTAAATCATGAGACATGGAGGATAAGAAATTACTCTTGGCAAGACTTGCCTGTTGTGCAAGATCTCTGGATACCTTTAATCTGGTATTCAGCTTTTTCATATACATGCCATCCAGAATCAATAATACGCTTAAGCAGAAACAGACAAACAGTACCATAGGCATACCTGTGTCTTCTATCCTGATATCCTTCACTGGTATAATACCCACAATATCCAAAGGAGAAGCATTACCAAAAGAAGAATAATACCAGTAGCAATCTTCTCCCTTATAATTTTTGTACTGAAGTAAATCAGAATCTGTCGTATGAATATGTAACTGTAAAGCTCCTTTTTTCTTATATTCTTCTGAGAAATTGTAAGTTTCTATACAATCTATAAAATTATCTCCTGTCATGGATTTTGACTGAATAACATAATCCCCCTGATTATTCATAATGCCCATTTCACCATGTATATATTCTGTCGGGAATACCCAAGAGTTTCTTAAATCACTGACAGTCATGACTCTTAACAACAGGTAATCTTTATCCACAAGATGTACAGGCACTCCTACACTGACAACTGTCTTTCCAGTTTCAGAAGCAATGTATCTGCCAAGGACATTAAAAGAAAAATTCTCTTCATCAAACATTTCTCTCATGGCTTCCTGCATATATAAAGAAAACTCATCACTCTTATTCAGATATCTTTGATATGTGGTAATCACATTATCCTCAGGTTCATAATAACTGGAATAGGCAATAAAGGTATCCATATCCACAATATGCCCTATACGATTCTCATTGGTATTAATTGTATGAAGAAAATACAAAGCCTCTTCCAGCGTCATATGTTCTTCATTAATATAATGACCCCAGTTTTCTACATATCCCTTTTCACTGTCCAGATAATTCTGTGATACTTTTTTAAAAGACTCCACTGTATTTTCAAACTCAGAAATCTTCACTTCCATCTGTATTTTCTGAATTCTCTGAGAATAGCATAAAGAGCCCAGAACAATGCCTAGTATTAAAAAAATATTTACAAGGACTAATCCCGTTGTACTTTTAAAATGGTTGTGTTTCACAATGTTTACTCCAAATGTTAACTATACATTATCACTTTTCTAACATTTTCGCACAGAAAAAGTAGTACATTACTGCACTACCTCTGAACCTACAACTTTCACAGGTAAGCATTGCATTCATCAACTAATGAGATTAACACCTGGTTTAAGAGTCGCACCATATACAGGAACAAACTTACCAGTTTCTGTTAAACTCGCTCCCACAACCCATTCGTTTTTACACAAATATATCGTTGTCCTGTCATCTGAAATCACCGGAGTCCATAGCGGAACCTTATCGTTATGTAATTTAGCAAAATTTTGTAACCCTTGATAGGTATAGACTTTGCTGAAATCCAAAGTTTGCATATCCAACGCATTATACTGATTTGGCGTAGCACTCCATTGATTTGTACATCCACCGACTCCAGTATCAATCACCAGATAATATTTTGAATCTCCTTGAAATTGATACACATGACCAAAAGTATAATATCTCGTTTCATTTTCCTTAACATTCTGTTGCAAGAGCCAATCCCCCGAAACAGGAATCTCCACATCCCCAAATGTTTTCTTATCAGAATTATCTTTATCATGTTGCGGCGGTGTATATGGATGATTACCTGACTGTACCCAGGAACTTGTAATAGTAGAAACACCATGTTCTACATTCACAGTCACCTCTACTAAATTACGTGTACCATCATCACTTACAGGAACACTTGCATCTGTAACATTTGTCCTGAACTTATATGGTTCTTTAGTGCTCTTTCCATATCCATGAATACCTTCAGAAGAATCTGCTTTTATCTCACTTCTGTTAGCATCATAGTAGTACCATCTTTTACCTTCAGTATGATCTGCAGCATACTGGCTTGTTGCCATGGAAACAGCTTCCTGCACATGAGCCTGATCTACTCTTAACTTTGCTTTATCTATTTCTTTCATTAAAGAAGGAATACCAATGGCGGTTAAAGCAGATATGATAGCCACAACCAGCAGTACTTCCCCTAATGTAAATCCTTTTGTATTTCTTCGCTTCATAACACGTAAAGTATAACACAATACTTTTTATCAAATATTGATTAAGATCAAGAATCATATACAATATATGCCATGAAAAAGAACATAAAAGGATTTACACTGGCAGAGGTATTAATTGTTGTGACTATCATAGCAGTACTGGTAGCTATTTCTATTCCAGTATTTACATCTCAATTACACAAAGCAAGAGTAGCTGCAGACTGGGCTAATGTACGTGCTTATTATGCCCAACTGCAATATGACTTTATGGAAACAGAAAAAATAGATGAAAATAAACTCAGAGAGCCAGGCCCAAACCCTATTATTTCTTTCAATTTATCAGGGCAAAAAATTGACTTAAAGGCAGGTTACCTATATATCCGTCTAAACGATGAGGATGGAAAAACAGGATATAACTTTTTATACGTTTGTAATAAAACTGGAGATACTAAATGTCAATTGGCCTTGCCTGAAGTTTAAACATATTTTAAGCAACCAGCAATGCCATACACATTGCTGGTTTTTCTTTCATCACTGTAACAAGTCCAGCACCTTTACTCTTTCTACTAAATCCTTTCTGTAATTATGTACATATACATTCATAGTCGTGCGAATATCTTCATGACCTAATAATTCTTTTACTTCAGACATATTAGCACCGTATTTTAAAAGATTACTTGCATACGTATGTCTTAATGCATGAAAGTGAAAGTCTTCCAGTCCTTCCACATGTTTATTTAATCTTACACACAAACATCCAAGTGACCTTCTGTTAATGAACGCACCATCTTGTTTAACACACAAGATGTAATTCTTTTTCTGCAGTAAGATTGGTTATTTTTCCAGACTGTAATACAAAATGAGTAGCATTGTTTTCTCTCAGAGTTACATAGTAATTCTGTTGATACGTATCCTGCTGGTGTTTCTTATAAAGTTCCTGTTGTAGCTTAGCCTGTACAAGAATATCTTTTAATACTTTTCCAAACTCTACATATCTTACTTTATCTCTTTTAGGAGACGTTAATTCCAGTCTGTTCTTTTCAGCTTCACAGTTTAATACCACAGCCCTTCTTACAACAAGATACTGTTCTTCCAAATGTACATCTTCCCATGTTAAAGCACACACTTCTCCCAGTCTTAATCCTGTATAGTAACTGATCTGTATTGGTAAAACACGAGGATTATGTATCTTAGTAAGATAGTCTATGATTTTTAAATACTCCTCATGTTTTAACAATTTGCAGTCTTCAATTCTTTGAAATAAAGTCTTTTCATTCCTTACAGACACTAAATGTACTCCCTGCATAGGATTACTTTTCAGTATCTTTAGAGAAAGTACTGCATATTCCAGACTACCCTGTAATACTGCTGAATACGCCAGTATTCTGGATTTACCAAAGCCTTTATGATATTTACCTTCCAGATCATAAAATCCTTCACTTAACCCATCAAAGAAAGACTGCAGATACCCTCTGTCTATATCTTTTACTCTTTTAGTACTTATCTCCATTTTATGCAGACAACGTATTGCTGAAGTGTAGCCGTTTCTTGTCCCAATAGCTAAATGAGAAACAAGTAATACTTCCTGTCTGTACCTTTCCAGTAATTCAGACATTGTCATGGTTTCTTTTAACCACTTGTGATGTAACCAGTTTTTAATCATTTCTTTTTACCTTCCTTCTGGAATACTGTACAGAATTGTCCTATACTTCTTACATGACAAAAAAGAAAGAAACACAGTTAAATACAAATGCGATTAATGAAAAACTGGTTATACGATACTCTTACGTAAAACAGGATCTGCAGGAATTAGAAAACGATACTACTGCAGCATTAAACTCCCAATATGATGCCTTAGCCAAAGGTACTAAAGAAGGTATCTCCTCCATGCCAAGATTGAAAAATGCCATGTTGGAAGAAGCTGACTTATTAACAAGATCTGCAGAAAACCTTGCAAGATTATCCATGAAAGCAAGCAATCAGGCAGATGAATTAAGAACCAGAGTCAAAGAAGCAGAAAGAGTAGAAAAGAAACAGAATAAAAAGATTAAAATCTTACCTGTAAAACCTACCAATGCCGAAATTGACTATGAAGAAAAGATTACCAAACACTTTGCGGCAGGTGCTACCTTCCACAAACTGTTCTGGGTATTCTTTATAGGTTGTTTTGCAGGTGTCATCATAGAAACTATCTGGTGCTTAATTACAAGAGGACACTATGAAAGCAGAACAGGTTTAATCTATGGACCATTTAACTTAGTCTATGGTTTTGGCGCATTAACACTTACCTATTCTTTATATAAGTACAGAAACAGATCAGGAATCTACTCCTTTATAGGAGGATTTATATCCGGTTCTGTTGTGGAATACTTATGTTCCTTCTTTCAGGAAATGGCATTTGGATCTACCTCCTGGGATTACAGTGCATTCCCATTTAACCTTAATGGAAGAATCTGTTTACAATACTCCATCTTCTGGGGAATACTTGGAGTATTATGGATAAAGACAATTTATCCTATCATGGCCACATGGATATTAAAGATACCAAATAAGATTGGTAAACCATTAACAATAGTATTATTAGTCTTTATGATCTTTAACTCCTGTATGTCAGGAATAGCAGTATTCAGATGGTATGAAAGAACCAGAAACATACCTGCAAATAACATCATAGAAACCTACATGGATCAACACTATCCAGATACAAGGATGGAAAAGATCTATGCCAACTTAGAGTTCAAATAACAAATAAGAGACTGTTAAGAAATAGATTATCTATTCCAAACAGTCTCTTTTCTTGTCCAACTGTATATTGATTTATCAATACCTAGTTACTGTGTAACCGCTACATAATCTGTACCTACAAATAGAAAAGCCTGTGGATTACAATCAACGTTGTAATTACACAGGATTTG
>CAKVLT010000100.1 GCA_934757945.1 uncultured Bulleidia sp.
ATCTTGATTTTAACTAAGTGGATAGCCACTTCTTTTTGTCATGTCTGCTACATATCATAATGTTTCACACTTTCCTCCATGGGTATTTGAATTATACCACACTATTGTAAAAACGTCGGATTTTCTATCTTTCAGAAAAATCTGTCTTTTACATAAATAGCAATACATGCACCGGCCACAGCAAGAATCAAAGAGCCAACCAGATTCGTACTGCCCAATCCAACCAATCCTGCAAGAATATTACCAATGATGGCACCAATCATACCAATACCAAGATTACTTAGCATATCATCAGAATTCTTTTTCATAATTGTATTTGCAAGCCATCCTGCTGCAACACCTACAATCAGTGACATAATAATACTTAACAGCATATATCTACCTCCTGCTGTTAAAATGCTAGCACAAAAGAAAGAAATGTACTGCTGTTTCAATACATTTCTTAAGATTTGCTATGATTTTTTTTTGCCTCTTCAATCCATCTGGGCATATTATCCTGAATAGTTCTGAAGCCAGGATTCCCTTCCGGTAAAGAAGCTTTCTGAATAATTGTTGTTCTTCTTCTGTTACGAACACGTGTTTTATGTAAAGCCTTCAATGATAATCTTGCCTGATTGGTTTTAGTGTCAAAATCAATAATTTTTACTTTCACTGTCTCACCAACGGTCACAAACTGAGTAATATCTTTCACATACCCCTCAGAAATTTCAGATATATGAATCAGACCGGAAGTGTATCCGTCCAAAGACACAAAAGCTCCGTAAGGCTGTATTCCGGTCACTTTTCCTTCCACAATCTGACCTGTAGTATATTTTTGCATTGTATAACCTCTCGGTCGTTATTATACACTAAAACTTACAGTATTTTTAACTTAGATTACTGACTGTAGTGGTATACTACATAGGAGGTTTGAAATATGCAAATGTATTGTTTTTTATCCGCTCTGATTGCAGACATCCTGGCACAGCTGTTAAAGCCGGTATTTTATTATATTTTCCATAAAGAGTGGAAATGGGAATTATGTAAAGCCAGTGGAGGGTTTCCATCCTCTCATTCTGCAACTGTCAGTGCACTTGCTTTATCTGTAGGTATTCAGGAAAGTTTTTCCAGCACATTATTTGCAGTAACCCTGACTTTTGCAGGTATCGTCATTTATGATGCTGCAAATGTAAGGTATTATAGTGGACAAAACATCAAAATTACGCAACAATTAATCAAGGATGTGCGTTCACAAATGCATATTCCTCTGATTGATCCAATCTACAGTACAAAAATCAAAGAAGTTTTGGGACACAATTGGATAGAAGTAGCTGGTGGTATACTGTTGGGCATGATAGTTGCCTTATGTATCAGTGTATTGCCTAAGATATAGAAAGAAGGTTTAAATTTTACATGAGCGAAGAAGTATTAACACCGGAAGAACAGGAAAAGAAACAGGATATCCTCAATCGTATCAATCACACACTGGATAAGATCCGTCCTTACCTTCAGGCTGAAGGCGGAGATGTCACTCTCATTGATTTCGAAGATGGCGTCGCCACAGTAGATATGACTGGTGCATGTGCCGGTTGTATGATGGCAAGCGCTGATGTCAGTGAAGGCGTACAGGCATTAATTGTTGATGAAGTACCGGAAGTCATGAAAGTTGTCATTGCTCCACAGGCTCCTCAGTATTTCTATTAAGAATGCATTGCATTCTTTTTTTATTATTTGATATTTGCTTGACTTTTTAATTTTAATTTTATGTTTTTGAAAAAAATTTCATCTTTTCTCACTTTTCTTAAATTTATTTCTGAATTTAGCAAAAAAATATTGCGATTTAAACTCAACTGGACTATTCTTGTTGCATAAACAAGGAGGAGTTTATTATGGCACACCCATATGAAGAATTTGGATCTTTAGTTTTCAATGAAACATTAATGGAAGAGCGTCTTCCTAAACCTGTTTATGATATGTGGAAGAAGACGGTAGCCAATGAAGGTACACTGGACCGTCAGACTGCTGACGCTATTGCTCACGCAATGAAAAGATGGGCAATGGAAAAAGGATGTACACATTTCACTCATTGGTTCCAACCAATGACAGGCGGAACTGCAGAAAAGCATGACGCATTTATTGAACCTGGAAAAGACAACTTACCAATTGCGCGTTTCTCAGGAAAAATGCTTATCAAAGGAGAACCTGACGCTTCCTCCTTCCCTAGTGGTGGTTTAAGAGCTACTTTTGAAGCAAGAGGCTATACGTATTGGGATGTTACATCACCGGCGTTTATCAGAGATCATGTATTATGCATCCCTACTGTGTTTGTTTCTTACACAGGTGAAGCTTTAGACAGAAAAGAGCCTTTGTTAAAATCTACAAAAGCTGTCAGTGAGGCAGCCACAAGAATTGTGAATATTTTAGGAGATAAAGAAGTTAAATATTGTCGTCCATCTGTTGGTCTTGAACAGGAATATTTCCTGATTGATAAAAAGTATTTTGATGAACGTCTGGATCTTAAATTATGTGGAAGAACCTTATTTGGTATCTCTGCCCCTAAAAAACAGGAATTATCTGATCATTACTTTGGTGCTATTCCCGAAAAAGTACAGGCATTCATGAAAGAAGTCAATGAAGAGCTCTGGAAACTCGGTGTTTATGCAAAAACAGAGCATAACGAAGTAGCTCCTGCTCAGTTCGAACTTGCTCCGGTATTCTCTGAATGTAATATTGCCGTAGATCAAAACCTGCTCACTATGGACATCCTGAGAAAAACGGCAGAAAAACATGGTCTTGCCTGCTTATTACATGAAAAACCATTCGATGGTATCAACGGATCCGGAAAACACAACAACTATTCCATCGTTACAGATAATGGTCAGAACCTGTTCTCCCCTGGTGACAAACCTGCAGAAAACATTCGTTTCTTAACATTTGTATGTGCATTTATCAAAGCGGTAGATACGTACCCTCTGTTACTTCGTCTTTCTGCAAGTGGTGCAGGAAATGATTTCCGTTTAGGTGCTAACGAAGCTCCACCTGCTATTATCTCTATTTATCTTGGAAGTTATATTGAAGATGTACTGTATAATTTATATCAGACACATCCTTCTCAGAAAGGTAAAATCAATTCTAAAAAAGAAGAAAAATCTGATTTCAATCCTGTTGCTGGTCTGGCGTATGTTCCTCATGACAATACTGACCGTAACAGAACTTCCCCTGTTGCGTTCACCGGTAACAAGTTTGAATTCAGAATGCTTGGTTCAAGCATGTCTGCTTCCTTACCAAACATTGTACTGAACAGTATTATTGCTGAATCTCTGAATGAAATCGCAGAGCAGCTGGAAGGTATTAAATATCTTCAGGATATTCGTGAAAAAGCTCTTTCCATCTGTAAAGATATCATCCATGAACATAAGAAAGTCTTATTCTCAGGTGATGGATATTCTGACGAATGGAAGAAAGAAGCTGCAAGAAGAGGCCTGCCTTCCGTCAACAGTTTCATTGAAGCTACGCAAACCCTGAAAGACCCAAAAGTTGTTCATCTGTTTACTTCACTGGATGTCTTTAACGAAACTGAAATCAAAGCCAACCTGGCTATCATGGAAGAACAATACACACAGATTGAAAGTATTGAAGTTCGTACGCTCATGGAAATGACACGCAAAGATATTCTTCCAGCAATGATGGAAGAGCTGAAAGCTTATGGTGAAGCAACTACAGCCTGTGGTGACGCAAGTCCAAAATACTTTAAGACCCGTCTAAAGACAATCGGTGATCTGATTGACGCAACCTATGATGGTCTGAAGGAACTGGAAGCCAAGTTTGAAGAAATTGATACTATCAAGCATGACTATGACAAAGGATATGCAATGTATTATGAACTGGCACCTCTGATGAGAAAGTTAAGAACTTCCATCGACACATATGAGAAGATTTCTTCTCCTAGATATTACAAACTGCCTTTATACGAAGATATGTTATTCAATATCTGAAACACTTAAAACTCCTTCTCTTTCGGAAGTACTGTATGCATACAGTACTTCTTTTTTGTGCTATGATTACAAAAAGCGAGGTATTCTATATGAAATCAGAATATACATATGATGAATTTGGAAAATTCGACATCAGGAAAGTAAAAACTGATGAAACATCTCTATGTAATAATCGTGAAATTGCAGAGAAGAGAATGCAGGAAAACGAAAAGAAACTGGACGAATTACAACAAAAACTATATGCCGAAAAAAAAGAAGGCCTGATTATAGTTTTCCAGGCCATGGACGCTGCAGGTAAAGACGGAACTATCACCCATGTCTTACAATGCCTGTCACCTCATGGAGTTTATGAAGCTGCTTTCAAATCACCTTCTTCAACAGAACTGGCACATGATTTTTTATGGAGAGTTGTGCAACAGGTACCTGCAAAAGGCGAAATTGCCATATTCAACCGTTCTCATTATGAAGATGTACTGATTGGAAAAGTTAAAGAGTTGTACAAATCACAGGCTCATGCAGATCGTATTGATACAGATAAAGTCATTGAAAGAAGGTATACAGATATCCGCAACTTTGAAGAATACCTGTACCAGAATAATATACGTATCATCAAAATCTTCCTGAATGTTTCTAAAGAAGAACAGGCAAAACGATTTTTATCTCGTATTGAAGAACCAGAAAAAAACTGGAAGTTTTCTTCTTCTGATGTTGAAGAAAGAACCTATTGGGATAAATATCAGAAAGCTTTTGAAGATGCTGTCAATGCAACTGCCACCTTACATTGTCCATGGTATGTGGTTCCTGCAGATCACAAATGGTATATGCGTTATGTAGTATCCGAAATCATTCTGAAAACTTTAAAAGACATGAATCCTGAATACCCTGTTGTCAGTGAAGAAAGAAGACAGAAGTTCCATTCTTTAAAAGAACAACTTGAAAAAGAACTGCAGAAATAGAGCAAAAAAAGTGCACTTATAGCTGGAATCCAGCTGTCAGTGCTCTTTTAACATACATTTCTACTTTTCATCTATATGTATGTTTTTCTGTGCAAGAACAGAATTTATCAGTTTGGCAGTGAGAGTATACACAACAGAGAATACCGGTACTCCCAAAAACATTCCCACAATGCCAAATAAGGAACCACCTGCAATGATAGCAAACATCACCCATAATGTCGGTAATCCCATAGAATCCCCCAGAATATACGGGCCGATAAGATTACCATCAATCTGCTGGAGAATAAAGATAAAAATCAGGAATTCAAAGGATTTGATTGGTTCAATAAGAACCAGGATAATCAGACATGGAACTGCGCCGATAAATGGTCCAAAAATCGGAATCATGTTGGTAATACCGACTACAAATCCAATCAGAGGAGAATATGGCATCTTTAAGAAAGCACAGACAAAATAGCAGATAATTCCTATTAGAAGAGAGTCCAGTGCTTTACCAAAAATGAATTTATTAAACATATCCGCTGTCAGCCGGCAGACCATAATGCAGGAATCCGCTGCTTTCTCATTAAATACCGCATACAGTATTTTTTTCATCTGCAGTTTGAATGTTTCTTCCTGCAGAAGAAGATACATGGTGACAATAATGCCAACAAAGAAATTAATAACATTCTTAACAAAACTGACAGAATAGGAAACAACTATGGCAATACCGCCCTTATTCCCCACTAGCCAGCCGGAAACGATTTTATATACAGAATTCAGTCCGTCATTCAGCACATCTGCTATTTCTTTATCACTGCCGATATTTTCAATCAGACGACTTGCAGAATCCATATAGACATCCAGATTCTTTGCAAAGGACGATATACTGTCCACAAGCTGTGGAATCAAAATAGCAAAGAATGAGAAGATGACTGCAAGCATAAACAGCATGGAAGCCGCAACAGAAATTCTTCTTTGAGTTTTCGCAGAAAATTTAGTATTTGCGAGCCATTTGCATTCAACAATTCTTCTGAAAGGAACTAATATCAATGCAAACAGAATACCCAGCAAAAATGGTGTCATTGCCTGGAATATACCTTTCAGAGCAACACCCACACTTCTCAGGTTATTACATATCAGATAAAACAGAACAATACAGATGCCGGATATTGTAAATATAGTCACCTGTTTTCGTATTTCAGGATCTAACTTTTTCCAAATCATACACACTACCTTTCACAGAAAGATTTTAACATGATATACACTCTTTTTATATTTTTCTTAATTTGGGAGTAATATTCTTGTCTAGCCAGCACTGAATTTGTACTCCCATACAAATT
>CAKVLT010000101.1 GCA_934757945.1 uncultured Bulleidia sp.
GGTTTTGCAAAATCATTTTTTGCAAAAAAAGAGCGATTTCAGCTACTCATAAGAGTTTTCGACATCGCTCCTTACAATATGGAGGGGGGCTCTATTACCGGAATATGAAAGTGGCTCTCTGCGAACGAGATACTCATTAATGAATATCATTACGGAGGTAATGACATGATTACAGATACAGAGACAGTCATATCTGATTTAAATATAAATTCCCTATTGGATTTGCCAATCTTACGATCAGTACTGAATTTCAGCAGTTTCTGAACTTCTAATTTCCATTTTAAAATCTTGTTTTTTGAAGTGAAATTTAACTTTTCACTTCAGCGGCAATAAAAAAATGCTGCATTACTGTTTCGAAAAACAGGCAAGTCAGCATCATCTTTAAAAATTACATCCTTGATACTGTACCTTAAGGACGTACACACTTTTGCAAGCTTCATCAATACGGAAAATAACAATATAGTTATCCACCAGCAATTGTCTGTATCCTTTGGCTGCATATCTGCCTTCGTTTCTGGTGCACCGAGGTAATGTCAGACAAACATACCTCATAACAATGTATCTGCTTTCTGTAAACAACACGGTATACTACATTTCAAACAGTTTTTCTGTAAATATTTTCCGTTTCAGCTTAAATTATACTGATGAATTATGAGAAAGACCGCCTTGCTTTTTATAGAAGCCTTTTATCAACAATGGAAAAGTTCTGACTGGCTGTCAGATATTAAGATTAATGATAATGTCTTCAGCTTCGTTATTTCCAAATAACCCTGTCATATAGATTGGTAAGTAAATATTCTTATCATCAACTTCCACATTAGATGGAGACAGGATATATGCTTTCTTAATAGAGTATTCTCTGGTACTTAACAGTTTATCTAATGCTTTATGAAGTTTATAATCTTTTCCTGATTTAATTTCTAATGGGATGATCTGATTATCATATTCCACCAAAAAGTCTATTTCTCCGATATTCTTGTTTTTAAAATAATATGGTGTGATATTGTTACTTAGTAATTCTTGAGCAATATAGTTCTCAAACAATGCACCATTGTTAATTTGGTTATCAGGATGCATATCAAGAAGTTCTTTACTTACGTAATCAGGATAACAAGATGTTAACAGCCCTACATCAGACATAAATAATTTGAATTGATTTGTTGACTTGGAAAGAATCAGTGGAGCTTTTGGTGCATTCGCAATATATATTGGAATGGCTACTGCAGCATCTTTAAGCCATAAGAAGCTATTCTCATATCTCTCAAACTTTAACTCTTTATCTAATTGTGTGAACACAAACCTTCTGTTTTGCTGATTTAGCTGAGCTGGAATAGAATCAAAGATTGAAATTATCTTCAGTTTCTTATCATCATTTTCATATTTGATAAAATCTGCTTTATATTGTCTGATGATATTTTGTTGTTCATTACGGACTTCACGTAAATTCCTTACTCTGACAAAGGTATCTACAACTGAAGGCATTCCACCACAGATCAGATAATAGTAAAAAGCATTCAGCATTCGCTTATGAACTATTTCATCTACTGGCTGTAATTTATCAAAGCAGTCTTTTAGATATTTGATAGTTGTATCATTAATTCCAATCGCATCAGCAAATTCAAATAGATTCATCGGAAACATCTGAAACATATCCACATAACCTACAGGAATACTTTTGATGCCCTTCAATTCAACCCCTAAATTAGAACCACTAAGAATATATCTGTACTTTCCTTCATCAACCAGGAATTTGATTTTTGTAATTATTTCAGGATATAGCTGTACCTCATCAAAGAAGATAATGGATTCCCCTTCCACTAACGGCACATCTGAATATAGTGCTAATTTCATTGCCATATCTTCAGCATTACTTAAGTCTGCAAGCGCATTTAAAATATCTTCTCTTTCCTGAAAGTTTACTTCGAAATAAGAAATCTTATTTCTCTTTAACATTTCCCTTATTAAATATGTCTTCCCTACTTGTCTGGCACCATAGATAAGCAGAGCTTTTTTACTATTATTGATCCACTTTTGAACCTTATCTTCGTATTGTCTTTTCATCTGAATTGCTCCTTTTCATTATAATACATCACTTTGCCCCGTTTTTCACGATATTCAGATGCCATTATGCCCCGTTTTCCTCAAAAAATATGTGCTGTTTTGCCCCGTTTTTCTTAAAACTGTTTTTTTTACCTGTTAAAGGTGAATTACAAAACCTTGTCCATTTTTAACATCACTCTTTCCTTTACTCAATATAAAAACAGCTACCTCCTTAATGAAAAGAGATATCTGTGTTTATGTTGGTAAAAGAATATTCTTATCATCAACTTCTACATTAAATAGAGATCAGCAATGTCCTGTAACCACATAGCAAAAACAAATCTTTTCTTATGATTGAATAGCGCATATTGAAAATCTCTTCAAAAGAATTCTTATTGTTTTCATAATCTTCCCTGCCTTTTCTTCGCTATATACCTTTCACCCTCTCATTTCAAGAATTAATATAAACAGGTGTTGTTCCTTGTGGGCAAGATGGGATGCTGTGCAATTCTTTAATAGCCTAAATCAGTGGAATATCCAGATATTGTTATACATCTGCGTAGATGTATAACAACACACAACATTTTATTCATGCATTACAATGTGCAATCACACTATTCATATTTCAGTGTATTAACAGTTTCCACATATCCCCTGTAAAAAAGCCTTGTGTTTTTGAAACAAACACATAAGTTTCCGAATATATGACATCTCTTTCGTCCCAATGTATTGTGTTTTAGAGAAAATACCCTTACAATTTGAGTAGAACATATATAGCCTGATAATCATATCCGGCAAAAGGAGAACACAATTATGGGATTAATTCTATCTACTCTTTCTGCAGTAGGATCTGAAATGAGAGATCAGTGGAAGGAACTCTTCTACGCAGATGCTTTACCATCTAATGTCATTGCCATCAAGGCAAGCAAAAAGACGCATGGTGCTTCTTCCAATCATGGTAACGACAATGTGATTACAAGTGGTTCCACAGTCATTGTTGCGGATGGTCAATGTGCTATCATCGTTGAAAACGGACAGGTTGTGGATATCTGTGCAGAGCCTGGCACATACACGTATGACAACAGTGTTGCCCCAAGTATTCTTACAGGCAGTCTGGGAGATTCCATTAAAGCTGTATTCGCAGATATTGGCAAACGTTTCCAGCATGGCGGACAACAGGCTGGTGACCAAAGACTGTACTACTTCAACACAAAAGAAATGATTGGTAATAAGTTCGGCACAGCCAACCCGGTGCCTTTCCGTATCGTAGATGAAAGAGCCGGCATCGATATTGACGCAGGATTACGTTGCTTCGGCACCTATTCCTTCAGAATGAAAGATCCGATTACTTTCTACACAAACAATTCCGGTAACTTCGCAGATATGTATTCCACAGAAGATATGCAGGATCAGATGCGTTCAGAGCTGTTAAATGCTTTACAGCCAGCCTTTGCTAAAATCAGTGAAATCGGTGTACGTTATTCTCAGTTACCTGCACATACCACTGAATTATGTGAAGTTCTCAAGAAAGAATTAAGTGACGCATGGACAAACAGAAGAGGTATCGAAATTGTTTCTATCTCCATTTCCAGTGTCAGTCTGAATGAAGAAGACGAAAAGACTATCAAGGAACTGCAGAGAAATGCTGCATTTGCTAACGAAAGAACAGCTGCTGCCAACCTTGCCGGTGCTCAGATGGACGCAATGAAAGCTGCTGCCAATAACCAGGGTGGTGCCGCTGTAGGCTTCATGGGCATGAATATGGCAAACGCTACAGGCGGTGCCAACGTACAGGGCTTATACGCACAGGCAAGTGCCAATGAAGCCGCTCAGCCTAAGGCTCCTGCTCAACCACAGGCTGCAGGCAATGAATGGTTCTGTCCAGGCTGTGGCACAAAGAACACCGGTAATTTCTGTACAAATTGCGGTGGTCAAAAACCTGCCAGCGGTAAATGGATCTGCCCAAAGTGTAATGCTGAAAATGAAGGTAAGTTCTGCACTAACTGCGGAACAGCCAGACCTTAATAAGTAGCACAAAGGGATCCTCACGGGTCCCTTCTTTATAAAGGAGTATACTATGCCAACACAAGTAACCAATTACAAATGTCCTGCCTGTGGCGGTCCTTTACAATTCGACTCTAAAGAGCAGAAACTGAAATGTGAATACTGTGCTTCTTTCTACACTCCGGAAGATATAGAAAAACTATACGAAGGGAAAAGCGAAGACGCTGTAAGTGTTTCAGAAAAAGATGACGGTTCTTTAACAGAAGAAAAGGCCTCTTATGCAGGCATCAACTTCAACTCTGAAGAAGCTTCCCATTTAAAAGCCTATGGATGTCCTAGCTGTGGTGCTCAGTTGATCTGTGATGAAAACACAGCTGCCACAAGATGTCCGTATTGTGATAATCCGACTGTTGTCCCTGCACAGTTTTCAGGCAGCTTAAAGCCTGACTACATCATTCCTTTCAAACAATCCAAGGAAGAAGCAATCAAAGCACTGAAAGAATTCTATAATGGCAAACCATTCCTTCCTAAGGCATTTAAGGAACACAATCACGTAGAAGACATCAAAGGTGTGTATGTACCGTTCTTCTTATATGACGGTACAGCAGATGTGGATGCCGTATACGATGCCGCAAGAGTGCATGTCTACAGACAAGGTGATGATGAAATCACCGAAACACAACATTATAACCTGATCAGAAGAGGTAAAGTATCTTATGATAAGGTACCTGCCGATGCGTCCAGTAAGATGAAAGATGAATTTATGGATGCTGTTGAACCATTCAACTATGCAGACCTTGTACCATTCCAGATGTCTTTTTTACCCGGATTTCTTGCTGACAAGTATGATGTGACGGCAGAAGAAAATCAGGATAGAGCAGATATGAGAATGAAGAACAGTACAATCTCTGAAATTCGTGCAACAACTGTTGGATATTCTTCCAGTTTTCCAAGAAAAGAAATTGTGCAGATTCGTCCGGAGAAATGCCATTATGCCTTCTTCCCGGTATGGATGCTGGCGACAAGATGGAATGGCCAGGTATATCAGTTTGCTATGAATGGTCAGACTGGAAAAATGATTGGTGATGATCTTCCTTTAGACAAAAAGAAAGCTGTTCTTACTTTCCTTGCGCTGACAGTACTATTTGCCTTGATTATTACTCTGATTCTTTTTATGAGAGGTGACTGATATGAAAAAACTACTACATATTGTATGCAGTCTTCTTGCATGTCTTTCCATATTCTTACTCCCTGTCAAAGCAGATAACACCGACTATGTCAAAGACACCTATGGTCTTTTAACAGAAGAGGAACAGACAGAGCTGGAAAATACAATCCAGGGTATTGTCGACACCTATGGAGTAGGTCTCTACATTCGCTTACTTCCAGACATGGAAGGCTATTCCAACATTGAAAACTATGCCGAGAAAGTCTATAAAGAAGAAGATCTTGGTATAGGTGAAGAAAAAGCCGGCCTGATGTTAATCATGGAATTCTATGACAGAAGCTATGATTTGTGTGCCTATGGGGATACTGCACATATTGCATTTACAGATTATGGTAAATCCGTTATTGAAGACGCCATGCTGGGCCATTTCAAAGACAGCGACTGGATGGATGGATTTAATGCTTTTATAACAGAAGCAGAATATGAACTTGAACAAAGTGCCAACGGAACACCGGTGGATATAGAAGTTGCCTCCTCTGAAACAAGTACTCTGACGTATGTACTCATGTACTCTCTGGCACCAATTCTGGCATTGATTATCACTGTTATCATTGCCAATAAAAACAAAACAAAAGGCATTGCAACTGAAGCAAGTGCCTACATCACTAACGGAGGTTTAAACCTGTCTACTTCACTGGATCTGTATTCTCATACAACCCGTACAGTAAGACATATACCACCACCATCAAACAATGACAGTTCTTCCGGAGGAACTTCTGTCAATAGCAGTGGTTTCTCTCATTCTTCAGGTCACTTCTAATAGGGTAGAGTGAGTTTCCTCACCCTCCCATTGCACCGTACGTACGGTTCTCGTATACGGCGCTACATCAATATA
>CAKVLT010000102.1 GCA_934757945.1 uncultured Bulleidia sp.
TTCGAAAGATCATTATTTTCGCCAAATAATAAAGCGTAATCCATTTTACTTGCACTCAGTGATCCACCTAATTCAGTTACTTTACCTTCTTCATCTACAAGATAGAAGTTAATAGAAGGATTGGTAGCTTCGGACATATCACATCCACGCATGAAGGAATATCCATCTAAATGCATCATAGATCCATCAAAAGAAACATTTTTAAGATTAAATCTTGCCATCTTTGTAGATGGTTTATTGATATCACTCATATCAAGGTCATTCTTCTCAACAGATAAATCCAGACGATATCCTTTTGGACTGTTAGAGAACATATGCACCAAATATCCAGAGGTGTTTTTTAAAGACTTATCAATGTAATTTGTATAACTCAATCTAGTTTCACCAACAGTATCACCATTTTGAACTCTGATTCTAAAATGATAATTGCCAGGTTTCAAAGTACTGATATCAAATGTAGATACATATGTATTTGCCTGAGTTGTAACACCAATAGTTCCTTCTCTTGTTTCTGTAGGTAATTCAATTTCTTCACCAGTTTGTTCATTGGCAAGAATTAAAGTATGTTTAACAGAATTTAAACTAGCACCTTCAATATTCATGAATGCACCAATGCCTTCTATAGTAATCTTTGAATCATCTTCACTTACAGAAATGTTTCTTATGGATCTGAAGATATTTTCATCAATGGAAGGCAATTCAGTTGTATCAGGAGTACTGTCAGGAGTTGGCTGAGGTGTCACTTCAGGAGTAGGCTCCGGTGTACTTGGTGCAGGTGTAGGATCCGGTGTAGGTGTTGGAACTGGAGTTGGTTCAGGTTCTGGAGTAACTGTAGTACTTGGAGAACCATTATTCAAAAGTGTTAACCAGTCTTTCTTAATCCAGGCTACATTATTATCGAAGTCAAAAGTTCTGTAATTGGAATCTTTGGCTCTTGTCAGTCTTCCGTTTGTCAGATGATCACTTGTCTGTGTTTTGTAGTATCCACTGGATTCGGATAATACAGGAACAAGATATGCTCTAGGGTTATATCCGCCATAAGACATACCTTCATCATTGATGGTTGTATACCACTTACCACCATTTGTATCATGAGAGAAATAAACACCATTATCCGTGCTGACTACGCCTAACGGAATCTTATTTAAATCTTTCAAGCCCGCCAGTTTATCAATGGAATATGCAATGCTTGCAATTCTGATACCCCAATAGGTATCACTTGCATAGCAAACATTAAACCCATTGCCTTTATTACCTACTGCCATACCGAAGTGTCTTCCATCATCGATATCGAGATATCCGTTCAGGTTTTCACCCATATGATGTTCTACTGCGGAATAAATACCATTATAGGAAGACGCCTGGTCAGGATTGGAATCTACAGCATTCCATCCAAACAGATTGGCTCTTGTTGTTGCATAATAACTTGTACCATGCGCAGACTCATGACATGCCATTGCAAATACCATTAATGCATTCACACCATATTTATTTTGAGCATCAATAAAAGCCTGAGCATTACCGCTCATAACTGAATCATTTCCATGGCCTACATTGTTCAGATAATTTTGTAAATCAGAAGCACTGAGATTAGATTTTGTACGTAATGGTAAAAACTGATAATAGTTATAGTATGTACCGGCATACGTATTCATAGCCTGATCAGTATAGAAAGTATATCCATCATAACTATAATAAGTTGTACCACTGGTCATCCAATCTGCTTTAGGAAGTCTTGAAGATCCCCCTGGTGCGGCATATGTTTGTCCATGAGCTTCATAATCAGACCATAGCCAGTAATCATTGAAAATCATATCATTACCATCAATATAGTAATAATTCATTTTTGGATATAGAACATATTGTCCCTCTCCTCCTCCACCTAAAGTGATAGGAAGATTGTTTGTAACATATTTGATAGGAATCAGATCACAGTCATAGGAGTTTACATAACCATAAAAACCATTAATCAGTAAACCTACAGACCCATATCCGTTACCATTGTAATAAGCAGTACCTGTATATTTGGCATTTTGATATTGTCTTGTATAAGTATTAGATCCAGTGAAATCAGAGTTGGAATAGAATCTTTGTGTCTGATCATTATAAGCTCCACCAAATCTTCTGTATGGATTATTTACAACCAGTCCATTCACCATAGCAACAATCTTAGTAGGAGAGGCACTGTTTGAGTTTCTTACCACTGCATCCTGCCCCAGCTGATTCATTGCATTTTTTGCGGATTCAAAATCATTATAGCAGCCTTTATGATCAAATCCGCCTTCATCATTTACGACATCCACATCAAAGGCACACCCCTGATGTATGGAGTAATCATTCCAATTTGCTGCATTTGCTGTAATTGTATCTTTTTGAATAGCAGGCAGGCTACAGCAGGCTACCGCTACAACTAACAAAAGATTTCTGACTATTCTCATGTTAATCTCCTTTTTTGCATCAACTTGCAAATCATTTTAAAAGCGTGAGAATCGTGTTTCCGTAAAAATATACAGGTTCAGAAATCACAATTAAACTAAATAGATTGTATATGGTCAGACTGTCTATAAGCTTTCACATATGAGTTAGAACTTATACACTTTACATATCTCTCTTGTATTTATCGTCAATGTCGGTAAGCTGACCCTTACTTATACGCATATACAAGACATGTCATTTAACAGAATACCTCTTACATAAAAATATAAGTGTGTGTTTACTTGTTCAGGGTAAATAACACACGCCCATATACAGGTAAGATTCTCTACTAAACACATGCACATATGTACAATCATATGAAGAATGTCCAGTATGGAAGAAGTGCTTTCATAGCAAGCTCGGTATGCCCTCACCTGAATGAAGTTTCTTCTGTATAAGTATACCTTAAACGCTTGCAAAAAACTATTGGTATAAACAACTTTTACAAGGAAAAAATCCCTGTTTTTCTAGGTTTTTTAACGATTCAAACACTTCTTTTCTGTTCTTTGCAGAAATATCCTTTACACTGGAACAATCAGGAAGATGTATCTTCATGGAATGTACATTAAGTATATATTCTCTTTCTGTATCTTTATCTACAGTGAGCTCTTTATATTCTGAAATCTCTGGTGCTTGAAATACATCCTTCTGTGCCTGCTTCAAAGAAGAAATCTTTATATTGACGCCATCACTGACACAAACAATATCTCCCTGCAGATCTGTTCTGTAAACAGGAATACTTTCTTGTTGCAGTGTATCCAGTACCTGTTGATGAGGGTGTCCGTACATATTTCCTTGTCCACACGAAATCACTGCATATTGTGGCTGAATTACTGAATACCAGGAAGACAGTAAAGCATCTGCACTTCCATGATGATTTACTTTTACCACATCACACTTTAGCAGATTTCCATAAGTATCCAGCAGATCCTGTTCTTCTTTCTTTTCTGCATCTCCAGTAAACAGAAATGCGTTTTTTTGGCATTCCATCCTGAGAACAATGGAATCATTATTTGCATTTTCCTCATCATACTGCATAGGACCAAGAATGGTAAATGAAGCTGACCCAAGACTATACGTCTCCCCTGCCTGCACTACATGTGTTTCCACCTTTTTTTCATCTATTTTATTCAGCACTTTATCATAAGCATATCTTTCATTTGAAGTCACCTGAGGTAAAAGTACCATTTGAACCTGTGCAGCCTCAAATACTGCAGGCAAGCCACCCACATGATCTTCGTGCTGATGTGAAGCAACTACATATTTCACTGTAGAAATATGAGTATTTTTCAAATACGTATAGATTTTATCAGAAGAATCTCTTGTTCCTGCATCTATAATCATCGTTTCATTATCACATGTAATAATCTCACAATCTCCCTGTCCGACATCCAGATAAGTAATCTGTATACCAGCAGTTTCAACTTCATGGTCAGATTGTACATATTCAAATGAAAAGAGCCCTATGCTTAGGGCAAGTAAAAGACATATTCCTTTCCATTTCTTAAGCATAGACTCCTCCTCATTAACTGAATAATTTCGTAATATCCATATAGGTGACAGCAATCATCATCAGAATCAGCATTGCCCAGCATGCAAGCATAATTCCCATTTTCACTTTTGTATTCAGCCTTCTATGGACCAAAGCTTCAATCAAAGTAATAACTACCTGTCCTCCATCCAGAACCGGTAAAGGCAACAGATTAAAAAATCCTACAGAAAAAGATATCTGTGCAATCAGTAACAAATAGGTTAACAAGCCTTGAGAAGAATAGGTTTTTGTTGCCTGATAAATACCTACAGGTCCGGAAAGATTCTTCACCCCGATACCTTTGAACAGCTCAGAAAAAGCATTTGCAGTTGCTTTGGTCAGCATCACCATATCTTTTGCTCCGCTTACCCAGCATGTAAGAAAATTCACTTTAATAAACTCTCTTTCAGGAGCATATATCCCTATGAGATACCTTTGATTTTCTTCATCATATGATGGTGTTACAGTCACTTTCAGCTCTTCAGAATTTCTTTCAATAGTATAAACTTCCGGTTTACCTTCTGTGTTAAAACTGACAAGATCTGCAAAAGATTCCGGATACACTGATTTACCATCAGATTCCACTTTTATAATCTTATCTCCTGCCTGTAACCCCGCAATTTCAGCAGGACTGCCACTTTGCACATTTCCTACTACGGCCTTTGCTTCATCATAGTAACCGCCATTACACAAAATAGTTAAAGAAAATAACAGAAACGCCAGAATAAAGTTCATAAAAATACCAGCAAGCATGATAATACATTTCTGCCACCACGGTTTATTTATAAGTCTTCTGTCATCTGGCACTTCTACATCCGGATACGCCTCATCTCCATCGATTTCTCCTGCCATGGACACAAACCCACCTAATGGAAGTGCACGGATGGAATATTGAGTCTCTTTTGTCTGTTTCTTCCAGAGAACAGGGCCCATACCGATGGAAAATTCATAACAATATACACCAAATTTCTTAGCAGCTAACAGGTGTCCACCTTCATGAATAATAATGATGACGGACAGCATAATTAAAAATAACAATAAAGTCTTCATCTATTTAAATAATCCTCAATTTTCTTTTCAGCAAAATTTCTGCCAAAAGTATCCGCAGCAACAACATCTTCAATGCATGAAAGCTTTTGAAATGGGATACTGTGTACTGCTTTATTCACAATAGATTCAATCATCAAAAAAGGTATAGTACCGTTTCTGAATGCAGCATTGGCCACTTCATTAGCACCATTCATACAGGCACAAAGGTTTCCACCCTTTTCACCTGCTTCATATGCCAGCTTTAACAGAGGAAACCTGTCTGTATCTGGTTTTTCAAAATGCAGATCTTTCATAGCATACAGATCCAGTGGTGTATCTTCTTCAAAGTAATATCTTTCAGGCCATGTTAAGGAGTACTGGATAGGAAGACGCATATCAGGTGCACCCATTTGAGCCATAACAGAATGATCCACATATTCCACCATGGAATGCACAATAGACTGCGGATGCAATACCACCTTAATCTGTTCATATGGAATATCAAATAACCAGTGGGCTTCAATAACCTCAAATCCTTTATTCATCAGATTGGCACAATCTATGGTAATTTTCGCACCCATAGACCAGTTAGGATGAGCAAGAGCATCTTTGACCGTTACATCAGAAAGTTCTTCTCTTGTTTTATTTCTGAACGCACCACCAGAACAGGTAATCCATAAATTTTTCACATCACCTTTTCGATTACCCTGTAAGCATTGAAAGATAGCACTGTGTTCCGAGTCAATTGGATAGATAGAGACACCATTAGCTTTAGC
>CAKVLT010000103.1 GCA_934757945.1 uncultured Bulleidia sp.
CGATACTAAGCCGGAAGAGAAAGGAGATGTATATAGATTTAACTCAGCTGGATGAGCTGATTTATATATACCATACAAAGTATGATTACATTATTGTTATATGTTTTATTAATATACATGATTATTAATCTGGTAGTACAGAAAAGAGCCGGTGGCAGAATCAACCGTGTTGTAGAAGTTATTAAGCTTATTGAAGATAAAGATGCTTTTTTACAGAAAGCACAGGAAGAAATTGATGCGTCTAAAACAAATGAAGATAAGACGAAATTTGAAATTTTGAAGTTATGGGGAGAAGTATATCATCAGGAGTATGCTGAGTTTGATGAGATTGTTTCCTCTTTGAATCTTGAATGTTTACTAGCAAACAAGAAGATGAATAATGATGACTCTTTCTTTTACTATTTACTTGCTATTCCAAATCTTTTACAGGCTGACGGACAGATGGATAAGATTCATACAATGATGGATAAAGTAAATACTGAGGAATATACACACAGACTGGATTATGCATTAGCAGTCGCATGTAATGCCTACTATGAAAATAAAGAAGACAGAGGACAGAAGTTTTTTCAGGATTTGTTAGATGGTAATTACGAAGGATACACGTATTATAATAAGCTGATTGGTCTGTACAAACAGATTGCAGGTACTATGCTTGTTCCTATATATAAGGAAAGTAATGATGAAAGATATGAAGAAATGACAAATCTTGCAAAAAGTTTTTATGAAACAAGAATCGGTACTACCTGGTTTAAAAATATTCACCTGCATTTAGATGGTACAGAGGAAAATGATACGCAAGAACAGACTCCTGAAGTCATTGATGCGGAAATTACAGAAAAAGAAGATGCTCCGGTAGATACAGGAAGTGAAACTGGAGATAGTTTTGTAGATGAGAATGAGGAAAAGAATTAATGAAGTTAATTGTAGGACTGGGAAATCCTGGTAAGGAATATGAAAAGACAAGACATAATGCTGGTTTTATGGCAATAGACTATCTTGCAGATAAAGTGGGTACTTCTATTACTACAAAGAAATTTAATGCTTATGTCAGTAATGTGCATATTGACGGACAGTCTGTACTGCTGATGAAACCACTGACCTATATGAATGAAAGTGGCAGTGCTGTCAGTCAGGCAGTCAGTTTTTATCATATTGATTCTGAAGATATATTAATTCTTCATGATGATATGGATCTTCCTACTGGATCTGTACGTATTCGTAAGAAGGGTTCTGCCGGTGGACAGAAGGGAATGAAATCTATTATTCAGTGTTTAGGTACTGAAGAGATAGCACGAATTCGTATAGGGGTAGGACATAGTGAAAGAGGTAATCACGATAAAGTACCTGACTGGGTTTTATCTGCTGTACCTAAAGCAGAACTGGAAGATTTTACAAACGCATTAAAAGAAGGTTCTCTTGCAGCATATGACTGGGTATCCTTACCAATGGATGAAGTGATGTCCAGACATAATATAAAAAAGAAATAAGTTATGACTACACAATATACAGGAATGCCTTCCTGGTTACTGGACGCATTACAACAAAATTCAGCAGTACAAAGACTGGATGAACAAAGAGGTGTTCTTCCTTTTTCCTGTGTAATGGAAGAAGCTCTGGTTATAGCTGCTTCATATTTAAAAAAGAAAAGACCTATCTTACTTGTAAAACAGAATGTGTATCAGGCACAAAGAGTATTTGAATGTCTTTCTGCTCTTTTATCTGAAGAGGAATGTTGTTTTTTTGGATGTGAAGAATCTTTAAGAGTAGAAGCCATTGCACATTCTCTGGAATTTACTGCGGCAAAAGTAGATACTCTGTCCAGTATTCTGGAAAATCCCAATCAGGTGGTGGTCACATGTGTAAGTGGGTATATGCGTCATTTACCATGTATAGATGTTTTTAAGCAGGGATGTATTACTTTAAGTGTGGGAGATACGATTTCTCCTGCAGAATTAAAAGAAAGATTGCAGAAGGGCGGATACAGTTATGTTTCTCATATTGATCAGCCTTTATCTTATGCACAGCGTGGTGAAATTACAGATGTGTTTTCTATTAATTATGAACATCCTGTACGTATAGAGTTTTTTGATGAAGAAATAGAATCTATTCGTTTCTTTGATGAAAGTACTCAGAAAACACTGGAACAGATAGATACTGTCAAGATTATTCCTGCAAGTGATATTTTATTTTCGGATGAAGAAATACAGATAGTAGAATCCAAAGTAAATAGTCTTGTGGAAGAATCTTCCAGTTTGTTTTTAAGAAGTGAAATAGAAAGTCAGCTGGAAGCTTTGAAAAATAATGTCAGAGAATCTTCTCAGTATATTTATTATGCTTATCTGGATAAGACAGGCAGTCTCAGTGAATATATGGGATATCCATTAACTGTATTCTGCGATTATACAAGAATAGAAGAAAACAGAAACAGTATCTTAAAAGAATCAGTTGCCTATATACAGGAAATGGCTCAGGAAGAAAAGATGCTGTTAAAGTTTGGTGTCTGGAGGGAATGGGACAGACTGAAAGATTATTGTCAGGTCATGGTGGAAGATCCTCTGGAAACCAATATCAGTACAATTCAGGAAGTACATATTCCTAATGAACCGCTGGAAATTAAACTGGATATCATGAATACTTCCGGAAAAATAGTATTTGTGCTGAATGAACAGGAATCGGATATTGTTAAAGATGTATTGAAACAGAAAAAGATAAAATATCATGTTCTGAAAGATACTGTGACTGATGGATTTCAATTCTGTAAAGGTAGTTTTACAAATGGATTTGAAATCAAAAATAAGGGATTGATTGTCTATACAAGTAATGAACTGTTTGAAGTCAGACATCGTATTTCCAGATATGAAAAGAAGTTTAGAAATGCAGAAATACTGCAAAGTTATAATGATCTGGAACCAATGGACTATGTAGTACATGCCCAATATGGTGTAGGTCAGTACCTTGGTATTGAAACAAAGACAATTCAGGGTATTAAAAAAGATTTTCTGAAAGTTATTTATAAAGGAAATGCGGAATTACTTGTACCTTTGGAACAGTTCAAGCTTGTAAGAAAGTTTGTAGGAAGAGAAGGAGTTGTTCCAAAATTAAATAAACTCGGTTCAGGTGAATGGGAAAAGACAAAGGCAAGACTTGAAGCCAATGTCAATGATATTGCAGAAAGATTGCTGGATCTTTATTCTTCAAGAGTGGAACATATTGGACATGCTTTCAGTAAAGATACTGATGATACTGTAAGATTTAATCATAATTTCCTGTATGAACTGACAAGAGATCAGCAGAAAGCCATAGATGACATCATAAGAGATATGGAAAGTGATAAGCCTATGGACAGACTGGTCTGCGGAGATGTAGGTTTTGGTAAGACAGAAATAGCCATACGTGCAAGTTTTAAAGCAGTACAGGATGGATATCAGGTAGCAGTATTATGTCCTACAACTATTCTTGCAGAACAGCATTATGCAACCTTTGTTCAAAGATATGAGAACTTCCCTGTTTCCATCAGAGTGCTGGACAGATTCCAGACAGCATCTGAGGTGAAATCAACTTTGGAAGGTGTAAAAAAAGGGACAGTGGATATTCTGATAGGTACACACAGGGTGCTTTCCAAAGATGTGCAGTTTAAACAGCTTGGGTTACTGGTAGCGGATGAAGAACAGCGTTTTGGTGTGGAGCAAAAGGAAAAAATTAAGGAAATGAAGAATGGCATTGATGTGCTGACTTTAAGTGCCACACCAATTCCTAGAACTTTGCAGATGTCTCTGGTAGGAATCAGACAGTTATCCCAGCTGGATACTCCTCCTATGAACAGATATTCTGTACAGACCTATGTAGTAGAAAAGAATACACAGCTGATTGTTGAAGCCATCGAAAAGGAACTTGCAAGAAATGGGCAGGTATTCTACTTATTCAATAATGTGCAGTATATCTATAATGTTTCAAGAACTCTTCAGGAATATCTTCCGCAGGCAAGAATTGGTGTAGTGCATGGTCAGATGGACAGAGAAGCCATTGAAGATACCATGATGTTGTTTCATAAACATGAACTGGATATTCTTGTATGTACTACGATTGTAGAGAATGGAATAGATGTCCCTAATGCCAATACTATCTTTATTGAAAATGCACAGGATTTTGGATTGTCTCAGATTTATCAGATCAAAGGAAGAGTAGGCAGAAGTAACAGAATTGCCTATGCATATTTGCTCATTCCTCCTCGTAAACAGTTATCTGAAGTAGCCGCAAAAAGATTACAGGCAGTGAAGGAATTTGCAACAATGGGTTCAGGTTATAAGATTGCCATGCGAGATCTGACAATTCGTGGTGCAGGAGATATGCTGGGAAGTAATCAGTCAGGTTTCATCAATACGGTAGGTATTGATATGTACATAGAAATGCTTGAAAAAGCTATTCAGGAAAAGAAGACAGGTAAAAAGGCAGAAGAAAAGGAAATCAGAAAAGTCAATGTGGCAGTTTCCACCTATATTCCTAAAAACTTCTCTGCAGATGACTATGACAAACTGGATCTGTATCATCAAATAGATAAGATACAGACACAAGAGGAACTTGAAAATTACAAGAAAGATATTATCGATCAGTATGGTAAATTGCCTAAAGCAGTGGTCACATTATTTGATAAGAGAGTATTTGATATTTTAATTTCTCAGCCAATAGTTAAAACTTACAGGGAAAACAAAAAGGTATGTGAAATTGTTTTTACAAAGGATTTCAGTGATCATGTGGATGGTGTCAAGTTCTTTGAAATTATGACAGAAATTTCCAAAGATATTCATATTGGATATATTCAGGGTTCTATTGTATGTACTCTTGATAAACAAAAAGATATACTTGCGCTGCATAATACAATATTAATGCGTGCAAAGGAGGCTTTAAAAGATGAGAATTGATAAATACTTAAAAGTATCAAGAATTATGAAACGAAGAACAGTTGCCAATGAACTGGCCGCAAATCAGAGAGTAGAAATCAATGGAAAACCGGTAAAACCTTCTCATGAGGTAAAAGCAGGAGATATTGTAGGTATTACTTTTGGTACAAGAAAGATAGAAGTCAGAGTATTATCCGTACAGGAAGTGAAGAAAAAGAAAGAAGCTTCAGAAATGTATGAGATAGTGAACGAATCATGGCTTGAAGAAAAGCAGAATTAGTGATATAAACTGACATATGGCAACAATAAAAAGAGTAACGAAAAAAAAGAAAAAGAAGAAGATGGCGCCAATTGCCAGATTGCTTGTTGTAATAGCGTTTATGGTTTCTGGGTATCTTATATTTTTATCCGTGTCAGAAGTAGCACAAACTGTAAAACTTTCTACTCAGTTATCTAAAGTAAAACAGCAATATAAGGAACTGGAAGAAGAAAATGAGAAACTTACAGATCAGAAAGCTAAGTTACAGGATCCTGATTATGTTGAAAGCTATGCCAGAGCAAATTATAATCTGTCTAAACAGGGAGAACAGATTTTCTATCTTCCTCAGAATGACAATAAGTAAGGAGATATTACCTGATGGTAGTATCTTTTTTTTGACTTTTTTTAAAATCCAAAAGAATAGTTCCTCACTTTTTGTGTATATAGCTAGTGAGGAGAACATAGAATATGTCAATTGAAGAAACCAGGCATAAAGTCAATGTACAGTATAAAGACAGATTGTTTAAGTTCATTTT
>CAKVLT010000104.1 GCA_934757945.1 uncultured Bulleidia sp.
GGGAATCTGCTGGATTTGTTAACATTCCTCAATTTCTTTCATTTATCTCTTGACTTCCTTATAGTTAAATACTCCTTATAGCCTTTTATATAATACTCAAAATTCAGATTTTTGAAATGAGCAATCTTATTCTCCATCTCTATATCTACACTGCTTAATCTGCCTTGGTTCAGGACATATGGATCAATGTACCTTTTCTTTGCATGAACGCATAATGCTCCAGATTCCTCAGAAGAACATTCTCTGATACAGGTAAAAGATTGAAACGTATGAAACTGTTCCAGAGCAATGGCATCTTCTGCAATGTACTTTAAGAATTCTTCTTCCGTAGTATAAAAATCATTTCTTGTGCAGGTTTCTCTTTCCATCATTCCTTTTAAAATACGTGCAAGATATTCCATACCATATCTGTCTTCATCTGCCACATAAACATGTGCACATTGCCACATAAATCTGCTGAACTGTTTTGCATATTCTTCATGTTGAAACACAATCTCATCTTCCCCATATTCGTTCTTGCCTACGCAAAGATCATTATACATGGGTGCTATGTCATCCGCTGAGGCAAAGCCATAATTCACCATATTACATAGTGTATATTCCAGTCGGTCAGCACTCAGTTTTGGGGTAGCATTATCTGCTATTGTATACATATGATAGTCCTGTACATCTTCTAAAGATATATTGTATTTTCTTAATATATCCATCAGCTTTTGATCCTGTTGAAGGATGTCACGAATCTTACTTTCTGTGTATTCCTGATGTTCATAATCGTTCATGAGAAAATCAATAACATGAGAAAACACTGGTGTACTGATATCATGAAACAAACCGGCAATACTTTGTTTTGCAGAATGTGTAAAGTGCTCAATAATCAAGGAAACACCAATAGAATGCTGCAAACGCGAATATGGATGAATCTTTAAAAATAATGGAAAAGAAGAATATTGCATACCGCAATTCATATCCACACCGTCAATTCTTTGCAAAGAAGGACATTGTATCAGTTCCCTCAAATACGCGGGCATATCAGATTCATAAATGTTATGTATATAGTTCCAGTCAGGCATATGGATAGTATACACGAAAAAAAAGAGCCTCGCACTAAACGAGACTCTTCAGCAACCATAATCAGATCAGGAAATACTTCAGGAAGAATACAACTGCTAATACATACATTAATACAGAAGATTCTTTGTTCTGACCTGCTAATAAGTGCATGATAACCCAGCTCATAACACCGAAAGCAATACCTTCAGAAATACTGTAAGCAAAGCCCATCATTGTGATACATGCAAAGCATGGCACAGCAACAATGATATTGGACCAGTCAATCTTTGCAACCTGCTGCATCATCAGGAAACCTACAACAATTAAAGCTGGAGCTGTAGCAAAGCTAGGAATTGTTAAGAACAATGGTGAGAAAACCAATGCCAAGATAAACAGAACACCAGTTGTGCAGGATGTCAGACCTGTACGTCCGCCTTCAGCAATACCAGAGGAAGATTCAACGAATGTTGTGATTGTAGATGTACCAAGGCAGGCACCTAAAGTAGTACCTACAGCATCTGCTAACAGAACACCCTTGATCTGAGGTAATTTGCCGTCTTTATCAAGCATATTTGCTTTAGAAGCACAACCGATAACTGTTCCTAAAGTATCGAAGATATCTACGAACAGGAAAGAGAACATCATAACTGTGAAATCCAGTGGATGCTCAGCAATGAAACCAAAGTCAAATTTAAACATTGTCGGAGCCATACTGGAAGGCATGGAAATAATGGCTGTTGGAATCAGAGAATAAAATCCATTTTCTGGATCTGGTACATATACACCAAGTAACTGACAAATCATACCTAAAATCCATGTGATTAAAATACCATACAGCATATAGCCCTTAACATTCTTATGCATTAAGAAGAAAATCAGCAATACACCAATCAGACATAGTAAAATTGTAATCCCCTGAGAATTGAATGTACCTTCAGCAATGGCTGTCTTAAACGAAAATAAACCAACTAATGTAGAGCCGTCTACAATAATTTTCGCATTCTGTAAACCGATAAATGTAATAAAGAAACCAATACCTACAGATACAGCAATCTTTAACTGAGCAGGAATAGCATTGAAGATAGCTTCACGAATATTTGTCAAAGACAGAACAATAAAGATGATACCTTCACAGAATACTGCTGTTAAAGCTGCCTGCCAAGAATATCCCATGGAACCACAGATGGTATATGCAAAATATGCATTTAAACCTAAACCTGCAGATAATGCAAATGGCTTGTTAGAAAAAGCAGCCATACAGAAACAAGCTACTGCAGAAGCAACAGCTGTTGCTGTTAAGATAGCACCTGCATCCATTCCGCTGGCACTCAGAATAGATGGGTTTAATGCAAGGATGTAAACCATTGTCATGAATGTTGTTACGCCTGCAATTAGCTCAGTACGTAAGTTTGTGCCATTCTCTTTTAATTTGAATAACTTTTCGAACATGATGTTCCTCTCCTTTTGTCCTTAAGTAATCGTAAAAATAAAAAAAGCGTTATCCCTATAACGCATAAACAAAAAACATACTCATCGTAGTCAGCAAGTTATGGCAAGCTGGTAGAGACATTTTCGCCTATCCGAAAACATATACGATATGTAGGACAGAGATTATTATACAATTTCTACCTTTTTTTTCAATTTAATCCACCCATTTTTCACACAATTTGTTCAAAAAGCGGGGGTTTTTCACATTTTTCTTCGTTTCAAATACACAAATACACCTAATAACATTGAGATCAATGTTGGATATGCATACTTTTTCAAATTGGTATGAACTCCTGTCTGAACTGTTTGCGGTTCTTTTTCATCCATCATACGAATTACCTGTGTATGTCCTGTAGTTCCGTGTATTTCAAACAGAACAGGTTCAGCCACCTCATATCCTTCGGGCGCTTTTGTCTCTACAAGATAGTATTTTTTATCCGTTCTGACATATTTTGAAATATCTTCTCCCTGTAAGCTGTCAGAAGAAACAAAACTGTATTCTTTTACAGGCTCACCTTTTTCATTTTTATGAAGAGTATATGTGCCATCTGTCTGCTTTACGGCTTCTACAATGCATAGTGATGCGCCTGCTAATGGATTACCTGCTTCATCAGTTTTTAATGCAGTAATGCTTGCAAGTTCATCCACCATAGTGACTGTTACCGGAGTACCGTCATGGTATTTCGGGCATTGAAAAACAACATCTACACTCTGGTATACACCATTGACAATTTCTGTTTCAATCAATCGATACCAGTGAGATGCAATTAAAACATTCTGAAGCACATGAGCATTTTTTTCACTTGTCCATTCTTCTACCGTTTTTCTGTCTGTTTCATAAAACAACATTAGCTGCACCCCCTCTACCGGGTGATTTTCTTCATCTACTTTTAAGAAAGAAAATTTTGTCTGTGCATCCTCCATGGTAATAAGCTGATTTTCCCTTCCTTCAACGGTAAAAGTAATATCTTTTGAAAAATAAAAACCATCCGGACTGATGGTTTCCTGCAGCAAATAAGTTTTACCGACCTCAAGATTGCGTATGTAATGTCTTTCAGAGGTTGTATCCCATTCATCCATAATCTTTCCATCTATATCTTTTACAATCAGATGTGCCCCTTCCACAGCGTTTCCCGAGTCATCCGTTTTATAAACAGAGACCTGTGTATCATACATATCTATTTCTTTGTTTTCCTCAGTTGTAGTAAAAGAGATATCTTCTGCCCTGGCATAACTTGCAGGAGTTTTCACTTCCCTTAAAGTATAGCTGGCATTCATCTTCAATCCGCTTACTGCATGAGGAGTATTAGTACTGATCCAGGAATCCACAACCTTTCCGTCCTTATCTATAACTTCAAGAGTTGCTCCAGGCAGCATTGCCTTTGTCTCAATATCCTTTTTACTAACCTTTAGCTGATAATTGGTAAAGATAAAGTGATGTGGAGTTTTGGAATCAAGTACAAAGTTTACAGGATCCATAGTGACATATCCTTCAGGTGTACCTGTTTCATAAATAGTGTAAGTTTTCCCTTCTTCCAGATGAGAAGGATAGTATGCAGATGTATCTGTAGTAAAACTTTCAACCACTTTCTCATTTTCATCTCGAATTTCAAATGTTGCTCCTGGAATGTATTTACCTGAGACATCTTTCTTTTCAAATGTTACAGGGGCATCTTCCATTGTCAGATATACATCTTTACTTTCTGAAGTTGTAAATTGTATTGACTTTGCCTTAGCATACCCTGAAGGAGGACTTACCTCTTTCAAAGTATATGTCTGATTTTTCTTTAATCCACTTACTGCATGATACATATCTGTACTGATCCAGGAATCTACTACTTTACCATCTTTATCAGTAACTTCTAAAGAAGCACCTTTTAACATATCTTTTGTTTCGCTATCTTTTTTACTGATTTTTACCTGATAATCCACAAAGCTGAAATGATAAGAGGAATCTTTATCAATAGTAAAAGTCACTGGTTCCATAGTAACATAGCCTTCTGGTGTACCAATTTCATATATCGTATACGTCTGACCGTACTCCAGATGTAATGGTAAAAAGATAGATGCATCAGAAGTAAAACTTTCTATGACATCTCCCTCAGTATTTCTGATTTCAAACTGTGCACCTTTAATGTACTTTCCGGTGGAATCCTTTTTCTCCAAGGTTACAGGGACATCTTCCATTGTAATGGAAATATCTTTACCTTGTGCTGGTGTAAAAGTAACTGGTAATGCTTTTGCGTACCCTGCAGGCACCTCAGCCTCTTCCAATGTATATGTTCTATTTTCCACAAGATTGGATACATAATATTTTTCTTTTGTGGTTCTGAAACTGTCCACAACATTCCCTTCTTCATCTTTTACCTGTAATAGTGCATTCTCTACAGGTTTACCAGTTTCTTTATCAGTTTTCAAAACACTGACACGCATATCCGTTATTTTAAAGACTGTGTTTTCATTATTGACGGTTACTGTAACTGGGCTTGCAAGAACAAAACCGGAAGGTGCCTGAATTTCTTTAATGGTATACTCGCCGTTTTGAATTCTGAAAATATACGGATCTCTTCCTGTTGTAAAAGTATTGACTATACGGTTACCCTGCAATACCTGCAGAATAGCGCCGGATATATCCAGCCCATCACTGTTCAGTTTATGAATAGTTACATTTGTACCAGGCGCAGTAAATTCAATCTCTCCACCATATTCTTTTGTTCTTCCCAATGTCTGATATCCAACCTGCATACCATTGTTATAGCCATATAAAGGTGTTCCATAGGGCGTTTGAATTGGATCAGTATACATGGATACAGTCACCTTTCCTGCAGTCTTATCCATATTGGTAATCGTTGCATGATACGTATGATAAATCGGAGCATACATCCCATAAACACTAATATCAGCGGTTGGAGCAATATATCCTGGATTCAAACAATGCAATATTACCTCTCCACTGGTAAAAAGATCCGCAAAAGGCCCCAGTCCTCCATCAATGTAATCCACATGAAACTCTTCGGCATAAATATCCGAGTTATTTGTAGTCAGTCTTCCTGTAAAAGTATCTCCTATATTATGTTGTAATAAAGACTCATACGAAGAAGCTTTAGGTGCTCTTCTGATTT
>CAKVLT010000105.1 GCA_934757945.1 uncultured Bulleidia sp.
GTGTTTCTTGAGGTTTTCTCACCTCATGTTATTTTGGAATTGTTTTTTGGATGACCTCATCCAATTTTACAGCGCCGAAATAATGGATTCTTCTGTCCTTTTCAGAATCATAAAACAAAATCATCTTTTACCGATGGCAATAATGAGTAAATATGGACATCGATATCTGAACCTTCCATACGTATCTGATTTTCGGTTTTATCAGGAAAGATTCTGGAAGAAAGCACTGTTTCCCCGTTATTCACAAATATCTCCACAGTCGATTGGTCTACATAAATATCCAGATGTGTACACCCTTCAGACAATGTCACTGTTCTGACTGTGCCAAATTCCGGATTGCAAATGGAGTGCATGTCTGACTTATTGATCGAGAGTTTTTTGGCAATTGCATCATAACGAATTTCAAACCCTCTGTTTCTTCCCCATGTAAACAGATTAAAACATAGTGCATTATCTTTTGGATTATCCACTTCAATCTTACAGCATCTTGGCATCTCGGCATGTAAGGCATTTTTTACTACATTTCCATTTTTTGCCTCAAAAAGAATTTCATTCTTTAAAGATTCCATAGCCTGAGGTGGTGATTGTAATAAAGTATCATTGGAAATAGTTAAAACTCTTGGAAGGGTCTGCAAACCAACCCAATACTCTTTTTCCGTTTGAGGATATTGATAATCAGAAACACCAAACCAACCTGCAAGATAAGCTTTATCTTTTTCAGTTGTCTGGAAAGCACATTGAGCAGCATAGAAATCAAATCCTCTGTCCAACTCCTGTATATCCGAATGAGGTGTAAATGTCAGATTTTCCAAATCCAGATTTCCTAACAGATACACATTGTTAAACTTGTTGTTATACTGCTCCCCTTTTGCCTCAAGCCCCTGAGGTGAAAACAGAAGCACATACGTATCACCTATTTTTGTAATACAAGGACACTCCACCATATATCCAAAATATGGATATCCCTGTACTTTCAGCTCTCCTTGAAACTTCCAGCTGTCTGTCAGATCTTTGGAGCTGTATAAAAGAAATTTGCCATGTTTCTGGGCATCCTGTGCACCAAGAAGAATATAATATGTATCACCTTCTTTAAACACTTTTGGGTCTCTTTGATTTTTTGCTATATAGTCCGGGTGTGGTTCTATAATCGGGCAGTTTAATTTCATTGCTTTTCCGGATTCATGATATTTGGTCAGTAGCTGATATTCACGTATATTTCCCTTTTCGTCTTTATTATGCCCGGTATATGCAACAAACATATCGTCACCTTCTACAATGGCAGACCCGGAAAAACATCCGTTATTTTCATACCATGTGTCTGGTTTCAAAAACAAACCATCATTCTTCCAGTGCACAAGATCCGGACTTTCCACATGGTACCAGTGTTTTAACCCATGAGCAGCTTCATAAGGATACCATTGATAAAACAGATGCCATACATTCTGATAATAACAAAAGCCATTCGGATCATTCATTAATCCACACACTGTCTGAACATGATATTTTGTACGATATATAGAACCAGAAGCTATTGTATGTTTTTTCAATAATTCCTGTGTATCCTTACTGTTTAGTTTTCTATTTAATCTATCCATATATACTACCTCCGTAAATATATTATAATAAGATTCAGACTTGAAAGAACAATATATTGTACAGCTTTATACAAACCATCATTATCTATATCCGAAGTAATATAGTCTGCCTGCTTTTTCAAATTATCACAAGCATTTCCCATCGCTATATTTTTTCCACATACTGCAAACATGGATAAATCATTTTCGCCGTCTCCTATACTACAGGCTTCCTCAGAAGAAAATCCGTAATATTTCAGTACATCTTCAATCCCCTGTGACTTACCACAATGTATATGGAAACAATCTACTGCATAGCTGTTCCATCTTGTACAGTGTGTATGTTTCATTTTAAGCTGTATCGCATGAAATCTGCTTTCTTCCACCCATGGAATAAACATATATACAGAATGATCCAAAATACGCTGTAATGGTTTTACAGGATCCTGTACTGAATGAATCTTCTTAAGACCTTCTTCAACAATTGCAGAATGCATATTCATGTACATATCTTCTTTTTCAAGAAACTGTACAGGGAACGGATGTGCAACAAGAGCTTCATACAAAACATGCAAATCTTCATCGGCTATTGGATATTCTGACAGAACTGTCCCATCATTAAGATAATTCAATGCACCGTTGGTGGTTATCCATCCGTCCATTTGCAAATCATGAAGCGGAAGACTTTGAAGTTCTTTTGTATGTCTTCCTGTGCAGGCATATACCATTATTCCTCTTTCCTGCACCTTTCTGATAGCCAACACCGCTGAAGCAGGTACAGAACCGGAAGAATGAGAAAGTACAGTCCCATCAATATCCAGAAATAGTATTTTCATATAAGTACTATACCATCACTGATTAAGATTATAGGTGGAAACTTGCATTCTGTAAAAAATATCACTATTCTATTTCCATATGAAGATATGGATTGATGATGAAGAAGAAAAAGGTATAGATAGCTCACAGGAACTTTTAGAAGAAGAACCTGAAGAAGATAACAGTGACCGGTGTATCGTGCATGCAATTTTATTTGAACTTGCTTTTGGTGCAGTACTCTATCTTAAATCAGCCACAGCTGCCTTTTCTTACCTGATTGCTCTTGCCCCTCTTGTAGTCTCAACAGGAATACTTGGTAGTATCTGTTACAAAAAGAATGGGAACATGAAATTATTCCGCGCCATATGCTGTATGAGTGCATTGGGGATTGGATTACAGTATCTCATTGATGCTAAATATAGTCCTGTATCAGAATTCAGTCTGATAAAATTCTGTATTTCAATTTTATTAAGTATCATCTTTCTGATTTTTTATGGAATGATACAGAAAGGACTGAAGTACGCTTTCAGCGTATACCTTTGTATGGGAATTTCTGTTTCCATTTATATTATCCTGTATTTCTTCGGATATGATCCTAATGGATATGGAACAAATGCCTGGATTAATATACACGGTCTGACTTTACAGCTTACAGATTTCACCAAAGTGTGTGCCCTGTTTTTCTACTCCTCTTTATTTTCCTGCAAATACAAGGATAATGACACGAAGGTCTTGATTTTATCTTCTATATTCTTTCTTCTGAATCTAAGCGGATCTTTGCTGATTCACGAACTTGGTTCCTTTTTTATTTTATTTTTCCTGCATCTTGTAATGCTATTTATGTTTCTTCCTCACTCTTTCAAAAAAGTTGTATATATCCTGAGTGTGTTTATTGCCTGCTTTATGTCTGTAGCATTAAGCTTTATTTTATATAAAGCTTTATTACCTTCTTATCAGAGTGGAACCATGTCTCCACTAATCAGTAAGATATGGCCGTTTATCAGGAAAATATATGAACGTTTTTCCATTACTGCCAATATCAATAATGACCCTTATGGTGCTGGATATCAATTATTACAGGCAAAAAAATCATTATGGATGGCAGGATTTTTTGGAAACACAGTTAACTTCAATTCTCTTCCTGTAGCTGAAAGTGATATGGCATTTGTTGCTATGGTATCTCAGCTAGGATGGATCACCGGATTTATCTATCTCTATTTACTCTGCAGAGTCACCTGTCTTGGACTTAGATACACAAGAATGCGTATCGTAAAATACCGTGATGAAGCCATTGTTGTTTTCGGAGCAACCATCATGTTATTCCTGCAGGCAATTCTTGTCATACTGGGATCATGCAACATATTGCCTCTGACAGGATTGCCTATCCCTTTCTTATCAAGAGGAAGTACATATATGACCATAGTGTATTGTTTTATTGCATTGATATTACGTTCTTCATGTGATAAAAAGGAGGACTATGAAGATGAACAATAAACATATTAAAAATAAATTGCGTTCCTGCGAAATATTATGCGCCTTACTACCTGTTGGATTTGTGTGTATGTTTGGATCAAAATATGTATTACTGCCATCTATAGATAAAAACTATGCACTGACAAAAGAACAGATTATGTATGATGAAGTCACCAGCTATGGACAGGAAGGAGAATATCTGGATAGAAATGGTAACAGTATCCTTTCTGACAGTTATGCTCCGAGTCCAGAAAACTACAGTTATGCGTACCTTCTGGGCTATTATACAGTAAATAATGAGCAAATTAACGCCTATGGATTACGAGGAAATTTAAAAGACTATACCTGGTTCCAATTAGATTCCTTCGATAAAGGTGCAACGGTCAGATTAACTACAGACAATGCTCTTCAAAATTATTGCTATAGTTTATTAAATGGCGATGAAGGAAGTATTACAGTGCTGGACAGTCAAACTGGTGAGATTATGGCTTTAGCTTCTCAAAGCACTATTGACTATGATGTCAATAATTCACAGTCTTTTGTTTCAAGTACCATACCTGATGCACAGTTTCGAAGAGGAACCTATGAAAATGATCCTCCAGGTTCCACATTTAAAGTCATTACTGCTGCAGCAGCCCTTGAAAAACAGGAAGAAGAGGAATTAGGTGACGACTTTCTTCAATATAACGATACAGGTTCCTACTTACCTGATGGAGATTCATGGACAATCACCAACTATAATGATGAGATTTATGGTAATTGTGATTTAAATACCGCGATGCAATATTCCATCAACTGCTATTTTGCTCATCTGGGGATTGAAATCGGTGCAGAAAGATTGAAACAGAAAGCTGAAGAGTTCTATTTTGGAAAAGATATTCAGATTCCATTCCTTTGTACCCTTCACTCTTCTATAGATATAGAAGAAGGATCCTCCGGCAGTATTTCACAGACTGCTTTCGGTCAGGGAAATACCGAAGTATCCCCTTTACAATTGGCAATGGTTGCACAGGCAATTTCCAATAATGGAGATATGATGCGACCCTATATTGTCAAAAGTGTTGCAAACAGTTCCAGAACCTTTTACAAAGGAAAACAGGAAAAACTATCCAGCACAATGAATTCCTCAGTAAATGAGAAATTAAAAATTGCAATGCATGCTGCAGCAGAAGAATATGGTTTATATGAAAGTTATTACGGAATGGTGTATGCAAAAACAGGTACTGCAGAATGTGCCAATGACAGAATACATTGTTACATGATTGGATGTACAGATTCCTATGCATTCTGCATTTCTTTAAATAACGCCCAGATAAGTACACAGCTCTATGGAACCGCTCAGCAACTAGTCAGTTATTTAAATCAATCTGGTTATTAAAGAGCAATTGCCGTTTATGTGGCAATTGCTCTTTATTTGCAGTCAGATTGTTTTT
>CAKVLT010000106.1 GCA_934757945.1 uncultured Bulleidia sp.
TGAAAACGGGACAGTGTAAGGTAAGGACAACAGTACAAACACGCAAATTAACTATAACGCAGAATAAGAGCAGCAAGCCCCTGGCTTTAGTCGTGGGGAAGAATGAGGATTTTTTGCTTAAAAAAGCACGCGTATAACAGTATGTCTGGCGTCGCGTAACGTGATATAGATGCATTAAGGAGGCTTTTAGAGCATGAGTAAATCTACAACTAAATCTTATGTAGTCAGTTATGAATTGCAATTTGATGAAGCTAATCCTATGTCTGTTTTGTCTAAACTAGATAAGATAGTTGTAGATATTTACAATGCTGTGCTCAGAGAAGGACTGAAGAGGCTTCATAAGGTGCAACACGACCGCATTTACCAGAGCTACAGAGAGGAATATGTGAAGCTTCTACAGAAGAAAGAGCTTACTCCTGTGGATAAGAAAATCAAGAATGAGTTGAGCAAGCAGATGAATGAAATCTGTAAGAACTATGGATTTACTGAGTACGATTTACATCGTTTCTCTGCTGCCCCTAGACATCATTTTCATGATCAGCTTGGTGTACATGAGTGCCAAAAGCTGGCTTCCATAGCCTTTAAAGCATTACAGAATTTGAGATTTGGCAAAGCTGAGAAGGTACACTTCAAAAAAAGAGATGAGCTCATTTCCATCACAAACAAAGATAATACAACTGGTATCAGATTCGTTAGAGATACAATGCGTGTTCGATATAAAAACCACAGTTTTCCAATCATCATCAAGCCTGATGACCAATATGGACAGCTTGCATTTCTGGACAGAGTAAAATATGTACAGCTTATGCCTAAGAGAATCAGAGGCAAGGTCAGATAGTTTGCAAATATCACTTTTGAAGGCACACCACCTCAAAAAGAAAAACATGTTTTCGGGGATGAAGATACCGTACAGGGTATAGATATTGGTGTAAGCACTGTAGCGGTTGTGAATGAGCATGAAGCGCATTTGTATGAATTAGCTGAAGGATGTACTTTGGATATGCGTAAGAAACACATAATTCAGAGAAAGACGGATCGTTCCAGAAGAGCAACTAATCCAGATAACTATGACGCTGATGGCACTGCTAAGAAAGGAAGACATATCTGGAAGCAATCCAATGCTTATAAGAAGCTGAAAGCCAGACTTGCGGAGATAAGTCGTAAAATAGCTATCAAGCGTAAGCAGGAACATGAGGTGCTTGCAAATAAAATTCTTGCCAGTGGCACGGATATACGTGTGGAAAGCATGAGCTTTAAGGGATTGCAGAAACGTTCCAAGAATATCACACGCAAGTCTAACGGAAGAATCAACAGCAAGAAGCGGTTTGGCAAGACAATTCAGAGTAGAGCATCCGCAATGTTTCTAAGCATACTCAATAGAAAACTTGGATACATTGATAGCTCTATTAAGAAAGTGAATACTGCCAAAGTAAAGGCATCTCAATACAATCCACTAACCAAAACTTATCAGCGTAAGGAATTAAAAGATCGTATGATTCAGTTAAAGAATGGAATCATCGTACAAAGAGATATGCTAAGTGCATATATCTTAGCTAATACAAACAGCAGCTTAGCATCAATCAACAAGAAAAAATGTTTGCAGGGATTTGATAATTTCAAGCAATTGCAAGACAGGGAAATACAACGATTACAACAAAACAGTCAACTGATGTGGTATATCAGTTGATTCAGTAAATGAATACCCCTGATAGTAATACTATCCACCGTCCGACATAACGGTGTAACAGGAATATCCATAAATGTACGTTAGGGTCATATAAAATATCTCAGATGTTTTATATGGGCAGGACGGTGAAGCATATCATGTATTTGATAGGATATCCGATCTGAAAGAGGCGGAACTAGAGCAGTATTTCGAATACTGAAAAACTTCGTAGACTTTAGAACCCCCTGACTTCAGTTACGGGGAGGATGTCAGTTTGTATACAAATTGTCATAAAAGTTCAGAGTAAGGAATGGTGCAATTACCAAAGTATGGTAAAATATAATAAAGAGGAGGAATTCCAATATGAAGTTAATTTTAGCTATTGTTTCTAATGATGACGCATCTGCAGTATCTTCTGCACTGACAAAGAATAATTTCTACATGACACGTCTTGCAACTACAGGTGGTTTCTTAAGAGCAGGAAACACAACACTTATTGTAGGTACTGAGGATGATCTGGTAGATAAGTGTATTGATGTCATCGGTTCTGAGGCAAAGAGACGTACAGAAATCGTACCTTCCACAGCAAGCTATGACATTGGTCGTTATGCTTCCTTTCCTGTAGAAGTACAGGTTGGTGGTGCAACTATCTTTGTCATTGATGTAGAACAGTTTAAGAAACTCTAAGAAAGGAAATGAAAAGAGCGCGTATAACGCTCTTTTTAGATTATAAGGAATGAAAGAAGTAAGAAAGACAACACTTGAAGATGTAGAAAGAGTACTGGACATCTTCCATCGTGCAAGTGAAAGTATGCATGAGATGGGCATTGCCCAATGGCTGAATGGATATCCTGCAAAAGAAGATGTTCTGAAAGATATCACCAGTGGAGAATCTTATGTGCTAACAGAAGATGGAGTAATACAGGGCACAGCGTATATTTGTACACAGCCTGAGCCGGATTATGCAGAGATAGAAGGTAAGTGGGCAAATGAGGACCCCTATGTTGTGATACACAGAATTGCTGTGGATACTGAAGTGAAAGGAAAAGGCTATGCTAATGAGCTTTTAAACAAGGCAAAAGAAGTGGCTTTGGCACATGGATATGAAAATATTCGTGTTGATACGCATGAGGATAATCTTCCTATGAGAGCCTTTATAGACAAGCATGGATTCACTTATTGTGGAACCGTTACCATTCAAAGAGATGGTACAAAGAGAAGGGGCTATATTCTTCACTTGTAATGCAGGAAGTATCTTTGTAAAATAAGCTCATATCTATTTTAAAGGGGATAATTATATGTCAGAAGAAAATAAAAATGAATCTGTTACTGCTCAGGAAGTAAAGGATTCATCTGCAGAAAAAAAAGCAGCACCTTCCAAGGGGCTAAACCTTGGTATGGTTATCGTAATTATCGGTGTATGTGTTGCTGTACTGTTTTTGATTTTTAAAAAGAGTGGTTCTATTTTAGTGGATCCAAGTGAATGGGCTAAAGGCGGAGGAGGCCATAGAAGTTATATTTATGTAGAACTGGATACAGCTTCTCAGGCAGATAAAGCAGCTAACTTTACCTTCCATGCTCCAGAGGAAATCAAAGGCTTAACAGATATTGATTACTGGATTGTAGATGACTACATCTATGACTTACGTTACAGAGACAGTGAAGGCCAGACTTCCATTATTCTGCACAAGTGTAAGAAAGATGATCTGGAAAGTGCAGATACCAATACCTACAGAACTATTAATACAGTAGATATTGATGGTATGGAAGTAATTGAAAAGGGTGAAGATGGTAAGGTGAAGAGTGTTCTATGGAAAAAAAAGAGCTTCTATTATCAGATTCTTACCAATGATGCCTATGCTCTGGATCCTGAAGAAATTCCAGATTTAATAGCAGCAATAGAGTAGAGAGGAAACTCTCTGCTTTTTTTGAATCACTACAGTTGCATTGTTCCGTTATTAGCTTTGTTGGCAACAGGTGGAATGGAAACTGTACAGGCTATACAAACGTCAATTTGTGTAGATTGTACGTATTTGTATAAAAAGGGTATACTAATTGTATCAGGAGGTATTGAAAATGTGTACAGCAGCAACTTATCGCAGTGATCATTTCTATTTTGGGAGAAATTTAGATTATGAATTTGGATATGGGGAAAGAGTACTGGTGATTCCAAGGAACTTCCCGTTTACATTCAAACATATGCCGGATAAACCAACGCATTATGCCATGATTGGTATGGGTATTGTAGAAAATGGATATCCACATCTGTTTGATGGTATGAATGAAAAGGGTATTGGCATGGCAGGGTTAAACTTTGTAGGTAATGCCGTGTATCATCCTGTTAAAGAGGGTAAAAATAATATTGCTCAGTATGAGTTTATGAACTATGTATTAAGCAGTTGTGGAACTATGGAGGAAGTAAGAGAATTGCTTTCCAACATGAACCTGGATGATGAAACGTATTCTGATGCTTTCCCTGTAGCACAGTTACATTGGATTATTGCCAGTGAAACAGATTGTTTAGTAGTGGAAAGTATGAAAGATGGATTACATGTACACGATAATCCTATTGGTGTTTTAACCAATAATCCACCATTTGAAACTCAGAGATTTTTATTGAATCAGTACATGGCTTTATCCAACAGGCAGCCTGTGAATACTTTTGGTAAAGATGCAGAGTTATCTACCTATTCCAGAGGAATGGGTACGATTGGATTGCCAGGTGATTTAAGTTCTTCAGGAAGATTTGCTAAAGTGGCATTTACAAAATTAAATGTATCTAATGTAAAAGGAGAAACAGAAAGTGTTGCACAGTTCTTCCATATCTTACATTCTGTGGAACAACAGAAGGGATGTTGTGAAGTGGCAGAAGGCAAGTATGAATATACTATTTATTCCAGCTGTATGGATACTAATACAGGTACTTTCTATTACACAACCTATAACAATCCTTCTATTACAGGTGTAAACATGCATGATTGTGACCTGGAAGGTACTACTATCTATCAGTGTGCAGTGGAATCTGTACAGACAGTGAATATGAGAACTGCAAAATGAAAATAGGAATCGAGCGCGATTCACTTGATTGTAAATCTCAATAGCACTCCATAAATACCGAAATATTTTGATTTTAGCATGTTTTCTGCACAAATAGCTACGAAATAACTTCATGTAATTTTATATTGCTCCATATCAAAATGGTGTATAAAAAATTGAATTGCAGGTGTGGAAAAGACTCACTACTATTGCTTACAAAAAATCGTGTATAAGCTAAAGGAAAGCTAACAACCCTCGGCATAACCGCCTAACGGATATGCCGAGGGTTGTTTCATGATTTTGAGGCGAATATGGAGAGACGTATTGCTTGTGAGCCGCTTGGCTTCCCTGCCTATATTGCACCACCTGTTTTAACGGCAGTTTGTGTGCCAGTGAACCTCCCCACCTTAACAGATGTAAGACATCATGTTTGAAGATGAAGCTTCTAAGCTAAACTAATCATAATGACTCAATTTAACCTGTGGCATGTCCACAATACCGCTATTTCCTTGCTTTAC
>CAKVLT010000107.1 GCA_934757945.1 uncultured Bulleidia sp.
GAGTACTGCATTATATATCTTAAATATCTCTGAAGCATTGTAGATATTCGTCTGATTTTTCAATGTGTTTACATACTTTTGTATTTCTGTTTTTGCCGCCTCTAAATCAGTAACATAAAATACCCCTATAAGACTTGCAATCCCATCATCTCTTAACAACACCGCATCATCTGTACTCAAAGCTTCCCCATCAAAGAACATTCCACGAACATTTCTTTCCTTCAGTTGTGACAGATTATCCAGCACCCCAAGCTGACTGGCAATTGTCTGTGCTTCCTGCAGAGCTACAGAGTACTCCGCAGTACTGGAAGGCGTAGGATTGAAAAAATAAGGAATCGACTGACACCCGGATAAGAGAAAACATAAAACAACAGTCAGTATCTTCAGCATACCTCAGCCCTCATCAGTTATTAAACAGATCATCCTGACCATCTTCTTCAGAGTTAAACTCAGGAAGTTCAGGAAGTTCTTTAAGATCCAGAAGCTGGAACGCATCCATAAAGGCGTCCGTCACACAATATAAAATAGGTTTGCCCGGCGCATCACTTCTTCCATTTTCTTCAATCAGCCCCCTTGCCTGCAGTTTTCTTAACATCACATCGGCACCCACGCCACGTATTTCTTCTATTTCCACACGTGTAACAGGCTGTTTATAGGCAATGATAGCCAATGTTTCCAAAGCTGCAGGTGACAGCTTATGTGCTTTATCCAGTGCAAACAGCTTCGCTGCATAGGTATGCACTATACTTTTGGAAAGAAATTTATACACATTTCCAAACTGTACAAGTTCAATACCATGTGTATCCTGTGCATACTCCTGCTGTAAAGACTTTAATGCATCCATCACTTCTTCTTTATCAGCTTCCAGAGAAGAACATGCCTGTTCCACTGTCAGTCCTTCATCTCCTGTAATAAACAAAAGGCCTTCCAATATAGATTGTAATTGTACTGTATCACTCATCTCTACTGCCTCCTTTGGAAAACCAGATATTTTCCTGCTCATCTACTGTAAAAACAAGAATATGCAGTCTTGCAAGATCCAGTACAGAAATAAATGTGGCAATTGCCTTCTGTACAGAATCTTTACAATCCTGTAATAAGGATTCAAAGCGAAAAGTTTCAGGAAGTTTTTCAATCATGGTTCTTACTTCCAGCTCTCTGTCTTCAATCGATATTTCCTTTACCTCATAGGATCTCATTTTTGGAGTCTGAATCTGCATGCGACGCAATATTTTCTGCATTGCTTTATACAAATCATACGCAGATCCGTTAACTGCCTGTTCATCATCCGATTCCATCCAGGCATCCGCCTCCTTACTCATCGGTTTTCCGATAAGTAAAGATCTCGATTCATAATACTCGTTTAACTGTTCTGACACTTCCTTGTACTTCTGATACTCTAATAAACGTTGTACAAGTTTTTCCTTTGTGTCAGGTTCTTCAGTGTCTATTTCTTCTTTGATACCAAGCATTTTTTTAGATTTATATTCAATCAGCTGAGCCAGCTCTGAAAGATACTCTCCTGCAATCTCAAGATGCATACGGGTCATACTGTTCAAATAGGCAATATACTGATCCGTCAATACATTCATATCCAGATTTTCTAGATCCAGTTGTTTTTCTTTAATCAGATGCAGCATCAGATCCAAAGGCCCTTCAAACTGATCAATCGTTACTTTAAATTCATCCATACCTCATGGATTATACCAAAAACCTTATAAAACAAGCAAAAAATAAAGGGATTTTCATCCCTTTATCACAGTTTTAAATCATTCTCTCTGATCCAGTTTTTCTTTCTTAAGATATTGCAGAAAACTGTACTGAGTACAGCAGGCAAAATGAAACAGATGAATATCAGACCAATCCAGTCAAACGTACTGATTGCTTTTCCAGAAGCAATCCATCCTGTATATACACCAATTTGTCCTACAAGACCACAGGTACCCATACCACTGCTGACTGCAGGCCCATTCATCTCTAGATGGAAAATACATGTAGCAACAGGGCCGGTAATAGCAGAAGCAAGAATTGGTGGAATCCACGTCTTTGGATTCTTTAAAATATTCGGCATCTGCAACATACTTGTGCCCAGTCCCTGAGAAACAAGACCACCAACACCATTTTCCTTATAGCTCATAACCGCAAAACCAATCATCTGTGCACAGCATCCCGCAACAGCAACACCTCCTGCAAGTCCAGCCAGCCCTAATGCAGCACAGATAGCAGCAGAAGAAATAGGAAGCGGTAAAGCAATACCTACAAGAACTGAAACCAGAGTTCCCATCAGGAAAGGCTGTAGTTCTGTAGCCCACATAATAATACTGCCTACAGAACCTGCAAGTGCATCAATAGCCGGAGCACATAGCACACTTAGCCCAACACCGACAAGTACCGTTACTGCCGGAGTAACCAGAATATCCACTTTAGTTTCTTTGGAAATAATTTTCCTATTTCTGTAGCAACAATCGCAATCAGATATACTGCAAGTGGTCCTCCTGCTCCACCAAGTTCGTTGGCACTTGCACCTACTGCAACAAGTGAAAACAAAACCAGATGCGGAGCCTGTAAAGCATACCCTATGGAAGCAGCCATAGTAGGACCTGCAACACTGGACACATACGTACCTGCATTAACTAAAAACTCAATGTCTGTCTGCTGTCCTAAAGTTTCAAGAAACTCTTGAATTGAACTCATATCGATTCCCCTTTTATTTATGCAAAAGACCTGTCATAGTCATTTTGACAATAGCAAATAGTATTAGCTGATTCTTTGTTATCTTATATAAAAAAAGCAAAGATACCGAAATACCTTTGCTCAATGATTATTTAGCCACAATATTCACAATCTTCCCAGGAACAACAATTACCTTTGCAATTGTCTTTCCTTCTGTCTGTGCTTTTACACTATCCAGATTTAAAGCCATCTTTTCCAGTTCTTCTTTTGTAGCATCTGTAGAAGCTTCAAATTTGCCTCTCATCTTACCATTCACCTGTACGGCAATCGTAGATGCAGACTTGACAAGTTTAGATTCATCATATACAGGCCATGGTCTGTAGGCAATAGATTCTTCCTTGCCAGACAGAACAGCAAACAGTTCCTCACCTAAATGTGGAGCAAAACAGGAGAAAATCTGTACAAAATTCATAATCATATCTCTGTTCACTTTGCCATTCTTATAGCAGTCATTGACGAAAATCATCATCTGAGAGATACCTGTATTGAAATTCAATGTTTCAATATCATTTGTTACCTTCTTGACCATGAAATTGTAACTGTAATCCAGTTCAGGAGTTGCCTCCTCCACAATCATGGAAGAATCAGTCACTAAACGATGTACTCTGTCCAGCCACTTTCTTGCGCCATCCATACCTTTTGTACTCCAAGGTAAAGATGCATCCAGAGGGCCCATAAACATTTCATACACACGTAAAGCATCTGCACCATGACTTTCTACAAGATCATCAGGATTGATGACATTACCCATGGATTTGGACATCTTTACACCATTTTCACCCAGAATCATACCCTGATGGTATAACTTCTGGAATGGTTCTTTACTTGGAACCACACCGATATCATATAAGAACTTATGCCAGAAACGTGCATACAGTAAGTGCAATACAGCATGTTCTGCACCACCCACATACAGGTCAACAGGTAACCAGTGTTCCATCAGTTTTCTGTCAGCAATAGCTTCATTGTTATGTGGATCAATATAGCGGATGTAATACCAGCAGGAACCTGCCCACTGAGGCATTGTATTAGTTTCTCTGTGTCCCTTTACCCCATCAATTTCCACATCCAGCCAGCTTCCTGCATGTGCTAATGGAGATTCTCCATCTTCACTAGGCAGATAGTTTTCAACTACAGGCAATTCCAGAGGCAGATCATTCATCATCACTGTACGAATAGTACCATCCTCCATGTGGATAATAGGAATAGGTTCCCCCCAGTATCTCTGTCTGGAGAATAACCAGTCTCTCAATTTATAGGCAACCTGTGCATTACCGCAATGATGTTCTTCCAGCCAGGAAATCATGGTATCAATAGCTGTCTGCTTATCCATACCATTCAGGAAATCAGAATTGATATGAACCCCATCCAGTGTATAGGCTTCTTCTTCCACATTACCGCCTTCCAGTACAGGAATAATCGGCAAGCCAAACTTCTTGGCAAATGCATAGTCTCTTTCATCGTGTGCAGGAACAGCCATAATAGCACCTGTACCATGAGTAGCCAGTACATAGTCGGAAATCCAGATTGGAATCTTCTTTCCATTCACCGGATTCACCGCATACGCACCTGTAAATACACCCGTTTTTTCTTTGGATAGCTCTGTACGCATCAGATCAGACTTTTTAGCTGCTTCAGCTTTATAGTCATCTACTGCTTTTCTTTGTTCTGATGTTGTAATTTCATCTACAAAAGGATGTTCTGGAGCAAGTACGCAGTATGTTGCACCAAATAATGTATCACAACGTGTGGTAAATACAGTAAATTCCTTATTTGTACCATCTACTTTAAAGACTACATTGGCACCGGTAGACTTACCAATCCAGTTCTTCTGCATTTCTTTTGTTGATTCAGGCCAGTCTACTGTATCCAAATCCTGCAATAACTTTTCAGCATAAGCAGTAATCTTTAATACCCACTGTCTCATTGGTTTACGAATGACCGGATACCCTCCTCTTTCACTCTTACCATCGATAACTTCTTCATTTGCAAGAACTGCTCGTAATTCAGGACACCAGTTTACAGGCATATAAGATTCATAGGCAAGACCAGCTTCATACATCTTCAAAAAGATCCATTGTGTCCATTTATAGTAGTCAGGATCACATGTACGGATTTCTCTGTCCCAGTCATAAGAGAAACCAAGAGCTTTGATCTGATCTTTAAAATGATCAATGTTCTTATACGTGAA
>CAKVLT010000108.1 GCA_934757945.1 uncultured Bulleidia sp.
TTTGTTGAATACGTTTTTTTAAAAGTCTGTCAAATTGTAACTTAATCAAAGCACCTACAGGTACAGCAAACAGCATTCCCATCAATCCTCCCAATGCAGATCCAAATATCAAAACAATCATGACGTACATAGGATGAATATTTACATGCTTTCCTAACAACTTTGGATTGATAATATTTCCATCAATGGTCTGAACAATCCATAACAGAACAAGACTTAATAAAAGTTTCATCCACTCCCCGTTAATCACACAAACAACTGTTACCAGCATGTAGGCAATAAATGGTCCAACATAAGGAATAAGATTACCAAAACCAGCAAGTACACCTATAGCTAAAGCAAAGTTAACTTTACAGATAGACAGTAACACGCTGATCAATACCATCATAATGACAGCGTCTATCACCTGTCCTCGTATATAGCCCGAAAAAACCTGATCCGCATCTTCCAAAAAACCACTGATTCTGGAACGAATTGTATCTGGAAATAAGACATACATTACCTTTCCCCAATACAAGGCGATATTTGCTCCATCCAGTAAAAACCATATGGCAAATATCACAATCAACAGGCATTGTGATAAAACATTCGGAATATCTTCGAGTGAAGATAAAAATCCCTGTCCAAGATTTGTCCCCCAGGATGTGAGCCAGTTCATTGCATTTTGAACGGCATCTTCTATCTGAATGGAATTGATATTGAGTTTGTTCAGTTCCTTTGTGATTGAAGTGATGAACCCGGTTAAATTATCTATAATCTGTCTTAAGAAAACTGTAGTGCTTTCCATATCCGCAATCTGAACTTGAGATGTAAATGTAGATATCAGTACTGAGAGAAATATAACAATACCAACGCAGAATAAAATAATTGTAATCACTACAGCTGCACTTCTGTAGTTTTTATCTTTTTTATTCCAGGAAGCATTTGCCAGAATCTCCTGAATTTTATCTGTAAGTGGCAATAACAAATAAGCCAGAAAAAATCCCCAGAATACAGGAGTTAGCAGTCCTAAAATATATGTAATAAAATTTACCAGTGATCCGAGCAATACAAAGAATCTGTCACTAAGCTTATATAACAGGTACAAGGCTGTCACAGTACCTATAATGTATGTACATATCTTTGTTAATTTAGGGTCAAGTTTGTCTTTCCAGTTCATACAATACCTCTTAAAACTTATTATAGTATACAGCATATCTCCAAAAGTTAACTTTACATTTTCGCTTTTTCTTTCTATCATAGACATCAAAAAGGAGATTAGAAAAGATGAAATTAGTTTTCAATGTAAATGACAAACCTTCTTTCCCTCAGTTAGTGGTATTTGCATTTCAGCAATTGCTGGCAATTATGGCAGCAACCATAGCAGTACCTCTTATTATTGGCAACAATATGTCTACTGCCGCAGCTTTATTCGGAGCAGGTATCGGCACTATGGTGTATTTATTTTTCACACAGAAAAAGAGTCCCGTATTTTTAGGATCATCTTTTGCCTTTATCGGTTCTATGGCAACGGCTTTTGCCAGTGCTGTAAGCATTCAGGCAGGCTATGCAGGTATTATTCTCGGAGCAATTTTTGCGGGACTGGTATATGTAGTATTTGCTCTCATTGTTAAGACTGTTGGAACAAGTTGGATTAATAAATTAATGCCACCGATTGTTATAGGACCAACAGTATCCATTATCGGTTTATCTCTGGCAGGAAATGCAGTGGCAGACTTACAAAAGAGTTCTTTAACTCAGCAAAACACTCAATTTGCCGTAGCTTGTGGTTTGGTAGCGTTACTTGCCACAATGTTGTGTTCTACTTATGGAAAGAAAAATCTGAAAATGATTCCATTTATTATAGGTATCCTTGCAGGATATGCTGTAGCAGCTATTTTCACATGTATAGGATTACGCACAGGGTATGAAGCTATGCAGATTATTGACTTCTCCCCTATCACAGCGTTAGGAAAAGATGGTATATCCTTATCCACATTTATCTCGGTTCCAGATTTCACATTCCTGACAGCACTCAAAGGAGTACGCGAGCTTGATGCAAGCTATATCGGCACTATCTTTGCTGCATATGTTCCTGTAGCTTTCGTAGTTTTTGCCGAACATATTGCTGATCACAAGAATATTTCCTCTATTATCGAAAGTGATTTGCTTGAAGATCCGGGTTTACACAGAACTCTTCTTGGTGATGGTGTCGGTTCTATGATTGGTGCTTTCTTCGGTGGATGTCCAAATACTACATATGGAGAAAGCGTTGCCTGTGTTGCAATTACTAAGAATGCAAGCACTGCAACTATCCTTACTACAGCTATTGAGTGTATTTTAATTTCCTTCCTGTCACCATTTATCGCCTTCATTTCATCTATTCCATGTTGTGTCATGGGTGGAGTATGTATGGCATTATATGGATTTATTGCTGTTTCAGGCCTTAAGATGGTTCAAAGAGCTGATCTGGATGTTAATAAAAATTTATATGTTGTTTCCACCATCTTGATTTCCGGAATCGGAGGTTTATCTCTAACTTTTGGAAATATAACCATTACAACCATTGCATGTTCTCTGATTCTGGGAATTATAGTCAATAAACTGCTTTCTTATGATCCGGAATCTCGCACAGATAATGATCTTTAAACCATTGCAAAGAATCCAAAAAATGGTATTATAGGTACGCAAACGATGATAGAGAAGGCTTGATGCATCGCATGTATGAAAGAAGAGAATTACGGACAGGTGAAATCGTAATCATATATAGTATCAGGTTAAAGCCTCTTGAGGAAGCTGCTTACCAGCAATATCGGTAATCCAATGAGATGACTATATGTCATGAATTAGGGTGGTACCACGAACAAGCTCTCGTCCCTATTGATGAGAGCTTTTTATTGTCTAAGGAGGATAACATGGCTGAAGAATTAACAAAGGAAGAAAAACAACGTTTAAAAGAAGAAAGAAGAAAAGCATTTGAAGCTGCTCACCCTGAACTTGCAGCAAAAAGAAAAGAAGCTGTTCAGAAAAAACAGAAAGTACAGCAAAAGAAAGAAGAGGTTGTCAATGCTGTAAATACAGCATTGCTAAATGACCAGGAAGCTGCAAGAAGAGAAAAGATGAATGCTCTGCGTGAAAAAGGTATTGATCCATTTGGACAGGCATTTGAAAGAGATCAGAACTCTGCAACTATCAAAGAAGTATATGGTGATAAAACTCAGGAAGAGCTGAATAAACTGAATGCAGAAGTATCTATTGCAGGGCGTATCATGTCCAAAAGAAGAATGGGTAAATTAGGATTTATCCATTTGCTGGACAGAGAAGGCAGAATTCAGGTAGTCATCAATCAGCGTATTGTCGGTGATGATATTTATGATCTCTTTAAATCCAGTGACCTTGGAGATATCCTTGGAATCAAAGGAAGAGTAATAAAAACTCAAACAGGAGAATTATCTGTTGAATGCCATACATACACCCACCTTGCCAAAGCTTTAAAACCATTACCTGAAAAATTCCATGGTCTGACAGATAAAGAGGAAAGATACAGAAGAAGATATGTGGATTTAATCATGAATGATTCTTCCAGAGAAATTGCTATCTTACGCCCAAGAATTATCTCTGCTATCAGAAGATGGATGGATAGTCATGGATATATTGAGGTTGAAACACCAATTTTACAGCCTATTTTAGGTGGTGCAAGTGCAAGACCGTTTATTACACATCATAATGCTTTAGACAAAGATTTCTATTTAAGAATAGCTACAGAACTACCTTTAAAAAGATTAATTGTTGGTGGCCTTGAAAAAGTATATGAAATCGGAAGAATCTTCAGAAATGAAGGTATGGATTTAAAGCATAATCCAGAATTCACAACAATGGAAGCTTATTGCGCCTATACTGATCTTGAAGGAATGATGAAAATGAACGAAGAACTGTTTGAAGCAGTTGCTTTGGAAGTATTCGGAAGAACCGAATTTGAATTCATGGGACAAACGATTTCCTTAAAGGCACCTTTCAAGAGATGGAATATGGTAGATGCAGTTAAGGAAGTTACAGGTGTAGATTTCTGGCAGCCTATGAGTATTGAAGAAGCTCTTAAGATAGCAGAAGAACATCATGTTGAAGTATTACCACACCAGAGAACAGTTGGAAACATTATCTCCTTATTCTTTGATGAATTCTGTGAAGATAAGATTATTCAGCCAACATTTGTATATGGTCATCCAATTGAGATTTCACCTCTTGCCAAAAAGAATCCAGAGGATCCTAGATTTACACAGCGTTTTGAGTTGGAAATCTGTGGCATTGAAATGGATAATGCTTTTACAGAATTAAATGACCCTATTGATCAGAAAGAGCGTTTTGAAAAGCAGTTAGAACTCAAAAAACAGGGCGATGATGAAGCAAGTGAAATGGATGATGACTACGTTGAAGCTCTTGAATATGGTATGCCTCCTACAGGTGGTATAGGTATGGGAATCGATCGTCTTGTTATGTTAATGTGTGGAGTAGATTCTATCCGCGATGTATTGCTCTTCCCAACAATGAAACCCTTAGATAAATAAAATCAGCAAAAACTCAGTATTTATGCGGGTTTCGGGATTTAGGACAACCTCACAAATCGACGATTTACATCAAACTTACATCATTTGATACGTGAATTTGTGCAGGCACGAAAAAATCGCATAATTTTCAAGATATATGAGCAGTTCCATTGCGGAATTGCCCATTTTCAGAAAGAAAAAGATAAATCGGAATTGATGGAGGTAGTGCGAAGTATGAAAAAGATTGTATGTGCAATGCTATGTATTCTGCTTGTATTTAGTTTGAGTGCTTGTGGCGGAAATGTTAATG
>CAKVLT010000109.1 GCA_934757945.1 uncultured Bulleidia sp.
TGTGTTTCTTGAGGTTTTCTCACCTCATGTTATTTTGGAATTGTTTTTTGGATGACCTCATCCAATTTTACAGCGCCCAATTTCTTTGATATTACATTCATTCCCCTGTAAAAGATACGTATGTTCACTTTGACAATACGGGCATATTTTCCCATATTGCACAGTTGGATATACCTTTCTGCAATCTTCGCAGAAAGTCTTTGCAGGAATGGTTTCTATCTTCAGAATACTTTCTTTTAAAATTGGCCTTTTCACTTTAAAGTAATCCCAGCAATCTTCAAAGTAGTCCAGCATAATGCCACTGACTTCTCCTATCTCAAGGGTAACAGATCCTATTTTTGTAATATGATTTTCTTCAGAAGCTTCATCCAGGACTTTTGCCACGTGCATGACAATACCCAATTCATGCATCGGTATCCTTCTTCTTGAACAGAATCTTCATCTGTCTTTTCAATGCGTATTTTCCTACAGGTCCTATCTTATCTTCACATCTGACCATATTGGAAGCTTCAGGAATATCTCTTGTCAGATGAATAGCATCGAAGTTGCACTTTGTGGTACATAATCCACATCCGATACAGCGATTCAGATCTACAACTGCAGCTCCGCATCCAAGGCATCTTTTAGCTTCAAGCTGTACCTGTTCTTCTGTAAATGGCTGCCGTATATCCTCAAAAGTAGATTTAGGATCTATATGTTTGACTGTTGGTAACTGACGTTTTGCATTATCAAAGCCTTCCAGTACAGCATCTTCTTTATCCAGTTCTACAAAGTGTCTTAAATCTCTTCCTATAGTCATAGACTGGCCTCTGTGGACAAATCTGTTAATGGACTGACAGACAATTCTTCCTGCCGCAATGGCATCTATGGCAAATCGCGGACCGGTGAGTACATCTCCTCCGGCAAATATATCTTTCACACTTGTCTGTAATGTGACTTCATCTGCTTTAATCGTACCGTTAGGATTCAGTTCTGCTTCTTCACCCCGTAAAAGATCTTTCCATTCAATACTCTGTCCGATGGATAACAATACATTTTCACATGGAATGGTCATAGTATCTTCTTCATCATATTCCGGAGAGAATCTGCCTGTTTCATCTTTAACACGTGTACACTTCTTAAAGACAATACCTGTCACTTTACCATTTTCCTGTACTACTTCCTTAGGACCCCATCCGTTACAGATAGTAATACCTTCATGTTTTGCCTCAAGAATTTCTTCTCTTGCCGCAGGCATCTCTTCATCGCTTTCAAGACAAACCATAGTCACTGTACCATCCGTCAGTCTGACAGCACTTCTTGCAACATCTATTGCGACATTTCCGCCACCCACAACAACGACATCTTTTCCAATTGTTACGGTATCTTTTGCAAGATTTACTTTTCTTAAGAACTCTACGCCTGTTTCTACTCCAATACTGTCTTCACCAGGAACACCTGTCTTTCTGCCTCCCTGAGCGCCAATGGCCATATAGAAGGCTTTATAGCCTTTGTCTCTTAACTGCTGAATAGTAATATCCTTACCCACTTCCACAGAGCATTGAAATTCAACACCCATCTGTCTTAAGACATCTATTTCTGCTTCAATGACATCTTTTTCAAGACGGAAAGAAGGAATCCCCTTCAGTAACATACCGCCAGGTTTTTCTTCTTTTTCAAACACAGTCACAGGATAGCCATTTTCTCTTAAATAGTAAGCAGCGGATAATCCTGCAGGTCCTCCACCAATAACGGCAATCTTTTCCTCAAAGAATTTTCCTTCACCATTTTCACATAACGGCACATATCTGTTTTCAGCATGCAATTCCTGTGCAGCAATAAACTTCTTGATTTCATCTATGGCAAGAGGCTCATCCACTTTTCCTCTTGTACAGGCATCTTCACATCTTCTGTTACAGATAGCTCCACATACTGCAGGAAAAGGATTATCCTGTTTGATCAGTTTTAAAGCATCCATGTATCTTCCTTCAGATGCCATTTTAATATATCCCTGCACACTTAAATGTGCTGGGCAGACTGTCTTACATGGAGCAGTACCCGTATCATAGCAATTGATCTTGGCAGTATCTCTGTAGTTTGGATTCCAGTTATCCTCTGTCCACTTTGTTGCATCAGGTAATAAAGTTTCAGGATACCGGATATTGCCATGATGTGTACATAGTTTCTGTCCAAGCTTACTTGCTCCTACAGGACAGATTTCCACACACTTTCCACAGGCAACGCACTTATCGCTGTCCACATGAGCTCTGTAGGCACTTCTGCTTAAGTTTGGTGTGTTATACAGCTGAGAAGTACGAATAGCATTACATACACCTGGAGCACAATTACAGATGGCAACTATCTTATCTTCACCATCAATGTTGGTAATCTGATGTACATACCCTTTTCTTTCACATCTTTCCAGGATCTCCAGTACTTCTTCATAAGAGATATATCTTCCCATACCACGTTCTACGCAATATTCCGCCATATCTCCTACACCTACACAGTATTCTCCTTCAATATCTCCCGTACCTTCATTTCTTAAAGCCTGCTGTTTACGACATGTACAGATACCTACACTGTACTTATCATACTTATTCAGCCAGTGAGAAATATGTTCCACACTGACAGAAGTATTTACATTTTCAATAGCCTTTTCAACAGGGATGACATGCATTCCCACACCTGCTCCGCCAGGTGGCACCATAGGTGTCACATCTTCCAGTGGCATCTGCGTCATCAGATTAAAGAAAGTAGCTAATTGTGGATGTTCGTCTGTCAGCTTATCATTCATCATCATGAACTCTGCACTTCCAGGCACAAAGATAGGGACATTATATTGTTTATGCCTGTCTTCATTCTCTCTGTTCATTTCCAGAATACCTGTCCACACAAGATGATCAATCATCTTCTGAGCCTCTTCCAAAGACATATGATTTCTGTCAGCTATTTGCTGTGCAGAATATGGCACACGTGTTTTCTTAAAGGATAACAGGAATTTCACTTCTTCTTTGGTTAATACAGCATCCAGTGCCCAGTACTCCGGATCTGTGTAATCCATGGAATGCGTGAGTTTCACAGGAATTCTGTCTGTAATCATCTCTCCAAGTTTAATTACCAGCTTCGCCTTTTCCTTATCCTCTGGAACATAATTAGGATCCTGCTTGAAATCACCAGGATTCGTCAAACGATTCTTTCTGTCTTTGTACATACCTTCATCCTTCTTTCCACAGATGTACTTCCTGTTGTAACCAGTTTTCAAGTTCTTCCATCCCCTGTCCTGTTTTTGCAGAAACAGGGAAGATACGAATATTTTTATTTAAATATAGAGCTCTTTCCTTACATTTATTCATATCAAAGTCAAAATACGGTAAGGCATCTATTTTAGAAATCACCAGAACATCACTTTCTTCAAACATCAAAGGATATTTCAAAGGCTTATCATCACCCTCAGGTACACTTAATATCATCATTTTTTTTACTGCACCTGTATCGTATTCCGCAGGGCAAATCAGATTTCCCACATTTTCCAGAAAAACAAGATCCAGATTATCCACACCTGTTTCTTCAAGAGAAGTTTTTGTCATGCCTGCATCCATATGACACATACCATCTGTATGTACCTGAATAGCCTTTGCGCCAGTTTCTTCTATGCTTACAGCATCCACATCAGAATCTATATCCGCTTCCATGACTCCAATAGCATACTCATCCTTCATATCCTGAATAATTCTTTTCAATAATGTAGTTTTTCCGGAACCAGGAGAAGACATCAGATTCACCAGAAACACACCTTTTTGTTTTAACTGTTCTCTGAGAAGTTTTGCTTCTTCATCATTAACAGAAGTAACACTTTTATGCAATTCTATGACTTTCATCTATCTTAGTCCTGAGATACTTTTCCAAAGCATCTGTTCCTTTCTTATGCAGTGCAGAGATTTCAAGTACATCTATCTGCGGATTTCTCTTTCTTGCATTATTTGTTGCTGTTGCAGTGTCAAAATCAAATATCTCTTTGGTATCTGCTTTATTGATGATCATGACATCACTTACCTGAAACATCAAAGGATACTTTAATGGTTTATCATCCCCTTCAGGCACACTTAAAACCATCATCTGTAAATCTGCACCCACATCAAATTCTGCAGGACACACAAGGTTTCCCACATTTTCCAGAATCACCAGATCCAGATCACTGCAATCCAGTTTGCGTAATGCCTGCATTGTCATACTTGCGTCCATATGACAACTTCCACCTGTATGTACCTGTAATACCTTTACACCTGTTTTTCCTATGGTTTCCGCATCCACCATAGATTCCACATCAGCTTCAATCACACCGATGGAATAGTCCTTTTTCATTTGATTCAGCAAGCTTAAAAGTACGGTGGTCTTTCCTGCTCCAGGAGACCCCATAAGATTCACAAAATATACATGATGTTGCTGAAATGTCCAAAAAAGCAATACTTATACGTTTTCCTGACGAAATAAAAAGTATTTTTCATAATCTTTAAGATAATGTAGTCATAGCATTATGGCAAATGTAATCTATGTTAAAAAAAGAAGAACCTGCAGGTTCACTGACAGATTCCTCCGATTCCGACTATATCACATCACAATGTTCATTAGTGAGTATGGTTAAATCTTCATCTCTTTTTTAATGGAAAGTATCTCTTCTTCTGTAAATCCTGTAAGTTCCTTAATCATATCCAGAGTATATACAGCATTAGCAAGCATCTTACGGCATGTCTGTTCTGCTTTTTGTTTCTGGCCTTGCTCAATTCCTTTTTCAAGTCCGATTTCAATGCCATCATCTGTGAATCTTTTCTCCCACTT
>CAKVLT010000110.1 GCA_934757945.1 uncultured Bulleidia sp.
TACTCTTGGTCTTTACATGAACAAAGCACGCTCCATTCAGATGATGGCTAAGACAGTAGTGGAAAAATATCACGGAGAAATTCCTTCTACAATGAAAGAGCTTTGTACTTTAGAAGGGGTGGGAAGAAAGTGTGCCAATGTCATTCTCAGTGAATGTTTTGGAGTACCCAGTATTGCTGTGGACACACATGTGAACAGGGTATCCAAAAGACTGACTCTTGCAAAACCCGATGATTCTTTACTACAGGTTGAAACAAAACTGAAAAGGAAACTTCCGAAAGAGAGATGGACAAAAGCCCATCATCAGATGATATTCTTTGGGAGATATTACTGCACAAGTCGAAGTCCAAAATGTGAACAATGCCCGTTTAGAGATTTTTGTGCCTACGTAAAACATAAGACAAAATAAAAGAGATTTCACTTACGAAATCTCTTTTATTTATTTTATTTCTGATATGGGATAACTACATTGATTTTTCCTGTCTGAACAACAGTCTTATTAACAGTTATTCCTGTAATATCCACATTATTGTAGGTGACACTTGTATCTTTTGCACCATGGGATTCGGTAATGTCTACCTTTATTCCATTAGTCTCTGCCCAGTCTTTGTATTCCTGTGAAGTAGTATAGACAGGAATCTGGATAGTTTCAGGAACAGTGAATACCTGAGCTGTTACCTCATTGGAATTACCTCCGAGTTTTTCATAACCGTAGTATCCTTTGACTGTATACGTTATACCAGGGCTCAATGAGACAGTCTGTGTATAGGTGGATTGATCCGTGGCAAGTTCCTGAGAAGAACCATCAGACCCTTCAAGTCTTGCTTTATACTGGATTGGACCATATACCCAGGAGTAATCAAACATACGTTTGCCTGTTGCGGCTCGTATGACAGTATCTCCATATTTAAGGGAAATATCTTTTTCCTGCTCTGCAACTTTCAGTTTATCTGCGTCAGGATAGTCAGCCCATTTCAAAGTCAGTGTACCGTCAGATGGAATCAGCTGATCGTTACCGGAATAGCTTGCTGTAAAAGTAGTAAGGTCTTTTACAGAATCAGCTCCCTGAGGGGAATTCAGTTTATTAAATTCTGTCTTAATCAGACCTGTAGTTACATATTCGGAATCCATACCTTCAATAGTAGAAACATATGGATAAACACCTTTAATGTGAGTAATAGAGGAAATTCCGTCAGGTTGCTGTACATCGGCAGGGGTATGATCAGCATTTAACTGATCCAGCATTGCCGAACATACACGACCCGGAATATTCAGGCTGTCCCAGTCATCGGAGAACCAGGATTGTACATTGGCATCAGCTTTATCAAAACCATTCCATACTGCAGTGGTGTATTCACTTGTAGAACATACCATCCATTTATCTTTTCGTGCACCTTCTGGGATACCATATTGTACGGCGTCATCACCATAGTCACTGGTACCGGATTTTGCATATGTTGCATAAGATCTCTGCAAAATCTGTGCATAGTTATATTCTGATGACCATACGACTTTGTTCATCATATACGTAGATAAGTAAGCAGCCTGAGGACTTAGTACCTGTTTTGGCTGATATTCCTCAAGTTCTGAAACAGTGATTGGATCTTTTGTGCCCGAACGGTAGGTGATAGTACGGATAGTATGCGCTTTATACAGTTTACCGCCATTGATGAGCATACTGTGTGCCTGCGCAATTTCTTCAGGACTTGCATAGAATTCGTTACCACCAATTGCCCATGCTACATCGAACATATCATAGGAGTATCTGGAGAAATCCAGACTTTCAACATATTTGGCAACAGTATCATATCCCATAGTCTCAAATTCTTCATACATAGCTGCAATAGCAGGTGTGTTTAGGGAAGTCTGAATTGCATATTCTAATGTCACATCTCCTCTGTAGACTCCATCGAAGTTGGAGAATATCCATTCTCTGGAACCGACAGGTTCATCGCATACTACATGGCTTGTTGCCCATCCAAGATTTTCGAAGGCAAGTGCATAAGACATAAACGGTTTTACGCTAGAACCAGGGGAGTGATATACTGCAGTGCCATGATTTAATAATCCGGCACCACCGTTAGAAGAATAGTTTCTTCCACCGCCGATGGCAATTACTTCACCATTCTGGTTATTCATGGTTACAAAACCAAGTTCTACCTGATCTGCAGGGAACCATACATCATCGTATTGTCCTGCACAGATGGCATCGCTCAATGATTGAGCTTCTGGATTCATCGCTGTATGGATATCCATGGCAACTGTGAATGGATCCTGACCTGTAATCTGTTCTGCTTCAAGTAAGACGGCATCTATGTATGCCTGATAAGGATTGCCGTTTTCCACGTTATCTGTGGAGTGGTCATATAATAAATCTTCTACGTTGATACTCTTTGCAAGACTGTATTCTTCCTGTGTGATGTATCCATGTCTTAACATCAGAGCTAATACAACATTTCTTCTTTGAGTGGAATAATCCAGATAATTCATAGGATCATAATAGTAAGGAGAGTTAATAATACCTGCAAGCAATGCGCTTTCTGATAGGTTCAGATCTGTGACGCGTTTATTAAAGTAATATTCACTTGCCTTTTCAACACCACGAATATTACCGGATCCGCCAAAGTTCATCTTATTCAGATACATTTCAAAGATTTCTTTCTTGGAAGCCTGTTTCTCCAGCTCCAGTGCCATGGCAATCTGCTGTACTTTATACTCTACATTTTTTTCTGAAGTCACACTTGTTGCTTCATTACCTGTATCTACAAAGAAGTAGGTGAGCTTGACTAACTGCATGGTGAATGTAGAACCACCCTGTGTATTGCCATTACGTACAGTATTTATGATGGAGGCAATGAATCTGGATGGATCGAAACCATTGTGCTTAAAGAATCTGGAGTCTTCTACGGAAACGAAGGCATCAATCAGGGATTCAGGGAATTCATCATAAGACATATTCTCTCTTAACTGTTCACCTACGTCGGAAATCTGATTGCCGTCAGCATCAAAGATACGTGTGGATTCCTGAGAATATAACTGTTCAACATCGAGCGTAGGTGTACCTTTTAACATGGCGTTAAGGGTAGTGATGCCTGCGGTACCAACAACCAGTTCAATGCCAACCAGGACGACAAGTATACACGTGAAGAAACTAAAGAAATCAAACTTCTTTTTTATGATTTTAGGTGTATTTTTTTTGTTTTTTCTCATTACACATTCTCCTTTTTACTTGAAATATAATGTATCTATAACAGCTAAATAATCTACCGGTTTTAAATAAGATGCCGGTATTTTATAGGTATTTTCTGAAAACCAGGCATAGGGAATAGATGATCTTTCTGTAGTGGTGTAAAAGTCTATGACTTTATCTGCCGGACAGTAGAAAGTCTCGTTTTTTTTGATAAATCGTATAATGACAAAGGCTATGGCGCCATGTCTTAAAACAGCAGCCAGGTGTTTGATCTGATGAGCATGTATGGATTTCAAAGGAAAAGATGTCAGCGACTGATTATCTTTAGCTTCAAAATCTATATATTTTCCTTTATAAATACCGTTGTAATCCGTTGTACTTGGTAATTTGAAATAAGCTTCAGTTATTTTTGCCGAACTGCGTCGTGGATAATCTACTTTTACGACTGTAACAGGTGTAGGTTTTTTATGAATCACAGCAATATCATTGGAAAGATAAAAACTGTTTGTCAGGTTGATTTCTTTTTCTAACTCCATACCTCTGCCACCAGTATATTTCTTTTCCGGCAGGGAAGAGGGCGATGCAGTTACACATGTTTTTCCATTTGGATATTTAATCATAATTAAAGATTACCATAAACAATTATACAGTTGTTCACATAATTAAGGAAGAAATATTGATTTTTTAAATGTGAAATGGGATAATTTATAAAGGAGGATCAACCATGGCAGATAAGTTACATCTCACACCATTAGATATTGTGAATAAAAAGTTTTCTATTGATTTTAAAGGGTATGATTCCAATGAAGTGGATCATATGCTGGATGAAGTCATAGAAGATTATCAGATGTATCAGGATATGGTAGATTCTTTACAGCAAAAAGTAAGTGATCTGGAGAAGACCAATGCTTTACTCAGAGCAAGGATGGTCGAACTGGAAGGAAAGGAACGCGCTATCAGTAAAGACAGTAATCCTATGTTGCAGGGTGCTAACAATGTGGATATTCTCAAACGTTTATCCAAGCTTGAAAATGAAGTCTTTAACAATAATAACGATTCCAATCGTAAACACTAAAACAAAACTTTCTGTCTGTGGGCAATCGCTGCCGGTAACGGTAGAGGAAAGTCCATGCTCGCACATTCTGTGATGAATGTAGTGTTTGTGCTGGTCCAATAAATAAGGCCAGGCACCTGTTTTCAGGTGACGGCGGAGTCAAAACCTAAAAGAGCAATCTCATGGTCTAGACCCTTAAAGTGTCACAGTGACGAAGCTGTATGGGAAACGATACAGGTGGAACGAGATAAACCCCGCAAGCGAGAAACCCAAATTTGGTAGGGGAACTTCTGAGGATGAACCGAAATTACAAGGAAGCTGTACGCAAGTGCAGAGATAAATGGTTGCCACTTCTTTTTTAGAAGTACAGAACATGGCTTATATCAGATGGAAAGTCACGGAAGAAGATGCTTAAAGCACCTTCTTCCTTTTGTGTGCCAGGCATGGCGCAAGTCTAGCGGGTGAAAGTCCCGTCACGGGTATTTACCACCAAGTGTAGCGA
>CAKVLT010000111.1 GCA_934757945.1 uncultured Bulleidia sp.
GAGTATCTTACCTCACTTCTTCTTCTCTTGCAATACTTTTTTTGCTTTTTTTATAAAAAAGTTCTCTTTGACTGTTTCAAAGAGAACTTTTCACCTTATTTATCACTATTCTTAATCTGAATTCCTAAAATATCTAATTGTGCCTGATCTACAACATTTGGAGATTCACTCATCAAATCAAGGGAACTGTTGGTTGTTGGGAATGCAACAACATCCCTGATATTATCTGTACCTGCAATTAACATCGTTAATCTTTCCAGACCAATTCCAACCCCTCCATGTGGTGGAGTGCCGTATTTAAAAGCATCTAAGAAGAAGCCAAATTTCTTGCGTGCTTCTTCCATAGACATTCCTATGGCTTCAAACACTTTCTCCTGCAAGTCCTGATCATGAATTCGAATAGATCCAGACAATAATTCATAGCCATTCAAAACCAGATCATAAGCTCTGGAATTAACCTCAGCTGGATTCGTAAATAACTTATCTACATCTTCATCATTTGGGGCTGTAAACGGATGATGTGCAGCAACATATCTATCTTCTTCTTCGCTGTATTCAAACATTGGAAAATCTGTCACCCACAGGAATTTATATACGTTACCATCAGGGGTCAAATTTAATTCATGAGCAAGTTTCACTCTTAAAGCACCTAAAGCACTTCTGGAAACAGATGATTTATCTGCAATAACCAAAACCAGATCATTATTTTTCAAATCAAGAGAGGAAATTAATGCCTTCTTCTCCTCTTCAGATAGAACTTTTGCAATAGATCCTGACAATTCTGTTTCACTCATCTTCAAATATGCAAGAGCCTTAGCTTTAAATCCATGTTTCACAAAATCCTGTAGCTGATCCAAAGCTTTTCTGCTGTATTTATCTCCTGCATTTTCAAACTTGATACAGTTAATTTCGCCTTTCTCCTCTAATACAGATTGAAATACTTTAAATTCAGTATGTTCAAATAAATTGGAAATATTTTGAATTTCGTTTCCAAATCGTAAATCAGGTTTATCACTTCCATATCTGCGCATACATTCATGCCATGTCATTCTCTGGAAGTGATCTTCCAGGTCAATATCTTTTGTCCCTTTGAAAATCTGTCTCATCAAATTTTCGACTGTTCCAAAAATAGTTTCTTCATCGCCAAAAGACATTTCAATATCAATCTGGGTGAATTCAGGCTGACGGTCAGCACGTAAGTCTTCATCTCTGAAACAACGTGCAATCTGGAAATATTTTTCCATCCCAGAAATCATTAACAACTGTTTGAAAATCTGTGGAGACTGTGGTAATGCCCAGAATTTTCCATTATAAATACGGCTTGGAACAAGATAATCTCTTGCTCCCTCAGGAGTAGATCTTGCTAAAATAGGTGTTTCAATTTCTACAAATCCCTCTTTGTCTAACACATTTCTGGCAATCATGCAAATCTTATGTCTCAGCATCAGATTTTTTTGAAGAACCGATCTTCTAAGATCAAGATATCTGTATTTTAAACGTGTATCTTCATTGGTAGTAGAATCATCACTCAGATCAATTGGAGATGTTTCTGCTGAATTCACTATGTTTACTTCTTCTGCAATAACTTCTATTTCACCTGTTGGAATATTAGGATTACTGTCCTTACGAATTTCTACAGTTCCTGTAACCTGAAGAATGTATTCATTTCTTACATCTTTGACCTGATCAGATATTTTTTCACCAAATACCACCTGTACAAGACCACTTCTGTCTCTTAAGTCCATAAACACTAAAGAGCCAAAATTTCTTCTTTTGTTTACCCAGCCGATTAATGTTACTTTTTTACCAGCATCTTCTTTTCTTAAAGTGCCATTTCCACATGTTCTTTTCATCTTTCTCTACCTTCCCATTCCTTTAATGTCTTTACAAGGTCATCTACTGCAAGCGTCAGTTGTTCTTTATCACCACTGCGTTTGACATTTACAGTATTTTTGCTGATTTCATCTTCTCCAAGAATCACAACATATTTTGCATTGTTTCTGTCAACTGATTTAAACTGAGCTTTCAAACTTCTCTTTACTAAATTGCCTTCTGTAGTAAACCCTGCTTTTCGAAGCATCTGTTCTACTACCAAAACATTTTTGCTGACATCACCAAGACCAATGACATAAACATCCAATGCATTATTTTCACTGAAGACATGTCCCTCTTCACTAGCCAAAGCAATTAAACGTTCCATACCAATAGCAAAACCGATACCGCTCATCTCAGGTCCGCCATAATATTCAACAAAATGATCATAACGTCCACCTGCAAATACAGTTGCCTGAGCTCCGGAATCTGGTCTTGTGGAAACAACTTCAAAAACTGTATGTGTATAATAATCCAGGCCTCTTACAAGTCTTTCATCAATTTCATAAGGGATTCCTAAAGCATCCAGAGAATCTAACACATTTTGAAAATATTCTTTACTTTCCTCATTCAGATAGTCTGAAAGTTTAGGTGCATTCTGCATGAATTCTTTATCATGATCTACTTTACAATCCAAAACACGTAGTGGATTCTGTTGTAAACGTCTATGACAGTCTGAACATAATTCGTCAAGATATGGTGTAAAGTAAGATTTTAACGCTTCTCTGTAAGCTGCTCTGCTTTCATCATCACCTAATGTATTAATTAAAACCTTTACATTGGAAATATCCAGAGATTTTACTATATCGTATCCTAATGAGATAGTTTCAGCATCAAGTTCTGGTGATTTTAATCCGATATTTTCAACACCAAACTGATGAAATTGTCTCTGACGACCTTTCTGTGGTCTTTCGTGACGGAACATAGGTCCCATGTAATATAAACGTGCAGGCATTTCCATAGAGCCATATAATTTATGCTGATCAAAAGCTCGAATAACTCCAGCTGTACCTTCTGGTCTTAATGCATATGACTCACTTCCTGTAGTGAATGTGTACATCTCTTTATTTACCATATCAGAACTGTCATTTTCTCTGGAGAAAACTCTGGTACTTTCAAAATATGGTGTTCTTATTTCCTGATATCTGTATAAACGTGTTTTTTCTTTGATTAGTTTTTCAACTTCATGCCACTTACATATTTCATCTGGCAAAATATCATAAGTTCCTCTTGGCGTCTGATAATTCATATAATTTTCCTCCTTACAAAATAAAAAGCATCCTTATCCAAGGACGCTTTTGCGCGGTACCACCTTAGTTTGCACCCTCAGATGCACTCTCTGCTTCTTTAACGCGGAATCTCGGGTATTCCTACTGCAACTTCAAAATACCATCTCCAGAGTGTCTGTTCTTATCTTTATCTACCAATGCTTTCACCATACCATTGTCGCTAACTAGATGCTGAAAAGAATCTCTCCTTCTTTGATTTTTACAACTATGATTATACCTTGTTTTAGTCTTTCAAACAACCTCAATGTATTGCTCTTTCCACGAGCATCACTGATTCAATTTTACGGATGTTGGCCATAACCATTAAAAGATGATCTAAATTTTTAACTCGAATAGAAAGTGTAATCCTTGTGGTTAATAGTTCACGGTTCAATGTAGCATTGACAGACTCAACCATTGCTTTGCATTGTGACAGACATGTCATGATATCATTCAACAGAAAGTTTCTGTCATTTGCCATGATTACTAAATCAGTACTGTATGTACGTTCCTGATCTGAGCCATCATCCCATTGTACATCTATCACCCTGTTTTCAGATTGAATGTTCGGACAATCTGCTCTATGCACTTTCACACCTTCGCCTTTGGTAATAAACCCTTTAATAGGGTCTCCATACACTGGTGTGCAACAAGGTGCTAAAGACATTTTCATTGACTCAATACCCGGAATGATAACACCGGTTTTTGAAGCAACTCTTCTTTTCGGAGCAGAATCTTTATTGATTACGCGTAATGTATCATCAATAGACATTGGTCTTTTCTGGTTCGTTAACTTTTGACAGACGTCAGTCGGATTTATCGATTTCACAGCAATGCCATACATAAGATCGACATAATTCGAAACATTAAAATTCTTTAAGATAACTTCAAACTTCTTTCGATCCATGAATTCCTTGGAATCAAAACCACGTTTCCGCAGTTCTTCAGACATCATTTTTTCCCCGTCAGCAACTCTGTCCTGTTTCTGCTCATTTTCTTTTTTGGCCAAATAATTACGAATTTTATTTTTAGCCTGATTAGTTTTGACAAATTTGAGCCAGTCTTCACTAGGACCTGTCCCTTTTAAGGTTCTGATCTGTACAACATCACCTGTATGAAGCTCCGTATTTAAAGGAACCATAACATCATTTACTATAGCACCTACAGTAGTATGTCCTACATCTGTATGTATACGATATGCAAAATCCACAGGTGTGGATCCATTTGGAAGATCAATAACTCTTCCTTTTGGAGTCATGACATATACATTAGCTTCAAATACATCCCGCTGTAATGTGGCCATATATTCAGACGCATTACTATCCTTGGAGGCTTCTTCCGAATAGACTGCAAAGTTTTTAAACCAGGATAATTTATCTTCAATTTCCTTCTGTTCCTTCTTTGCATCATATTTGGAGCCTTCTTTATATCTCCAATGTGCTGCAATACCACGTTCTGCAATCTGATCCATTTCTTCAGTACGTATCTGAACTTCAAAAATTTTACCGTTATCTCCGATAATTGTAGTATGTAAGGACTGATACATGTTTGTTTTAGGTACCGCAATATAATCTTTTAATCGACCTGGAATA
>CAKVLT010000112.1 GCA_934757945.1 uncultured Bulleidia sp.
TAGGAAAACCAGAAGAAGAAAGCTTATCTTCAGAAGCTACAATTTCACAGTTATTTTTACAGGGAATTGCAACAAGTATTGATGCCTTATCTGTAGGTTTTACCATTTCTTCTTACAATCTTATGGATGCGTTACTCTGCTCTTCATTGATAGGCATCACCACATGGATAATTTGTTTTATTGGCCTGCATTTAGGAAAACTATTTGGTATGAGATTTTCCAATAAAGCCAGTATTCTTGGAGGGTTTATCCTCATATTGATTGGTTTAGAGATTTTTGTTAAGGGTGTCTTTTTCTGAGATTTCCCTTTTTTTCTTTTTGGAAGTACAATAAGGATTATGAAACAGATAGATACATTGCATGCGATACAGGATATCGTTTTAAATATTACAGATAGTGAAGTTCATGGCGTAGTTAACGGAGCCATTCCCGAATTCATAAATTCAGCAAATATGTTATCCAAAAAACAGCTTCAGAATATTTCAAAGTGTTTTGACAGTAACCTGAAGAAAAAAGATATTGCTGTGTTCTGTGATACCACCATGTTTTTTACAGGTAAAACAGGGATAGTATTTACTACTGAAGGTTTTTACTTTGATGGTATCAATCATATGCGACAGGATGATCCGGTGAAAATGCCTGTATTGTACGCTCAGTTACAGAGTGTACTGGAAGGGGATATACCAGGTACGTTTGTATTACTTTACAGAGATGGATCCTTTGAGAGATGTTTTGGGGGTATTTATAACAGTTTTATTATTGTTGCTGTAAATAAAATTCTCCAGGAGGTATTTGACGTAGTTCCTCAGGAAAAAGCAAAAACTGTAACTATCCCTGTACAGAAAACTATGGAAAGTACTACAGAACATCATCCTAAAATCATAGAACATACCAATATTCCTGAAATAGGACAGGTATCCATGTTTAACAGTACTCCGTTTGTGGTTTTACAGAAGAAAAAAACGTCTACATGGAAACGTGTTTTCTATGATCTGACAATCAGAGAATTAAACAGCTCTGTTATCTCAAGAATCAGTATAGGTCAGGATACATTTTCATCCTCTCATAGTTATATTTCTGAATTTATCAGTCCTGTCTCTCATACTGGATTTGAAAAAATGGAAAAGGATAACGAAATTTATTACAGAAGAATTATTGAAAAATATCTGTATCCTGTTTTGAATTGTAAAGTCTGTTTAGGGATGTATGAAGGAAGCACAGTAGTAAAAGATCTGTTAAGCGGTTCTTGTTATCAGCTTGAAGAAACACAGGGAACCTTGCAGGAATTGAAGCATATCCATAAAGGAGATATACTTGAAGTCTGTGAATACCTGGAAAAGAAATACCTTGTGTGTTCCTTCAATATGGAAAAAGTATCTGCTGTACTATATACAGGTGACGGTAAATATAGAGTCTGTGATTCTAAAGAAGATTTACAGCTGGATTGTCCAGCCTATATTTACAAAGAGAAAGCTTTTGTAAAAGCCGTACCTGAAAAGGGACGGTATTACCGTTTACTCATGACGAAGGGTGCGAATCTTTTAGCCAATACGCAATATCCTTTTATTTCCAGTACGTATGTCTTCTTAAAAGAAATACCATGTACTGAAAAATATGTTTTTATTAAGAAAACCAGTCTGCAACATATACAGTGTGCAGATGTACTGACACAGGACCCAGTAATATTTGATGAATCCTGGATGGATACCTATGTCAAACCAATGGATTTTACCTATGCTTTCTGTAAGGTGATTGTGTATACTGCAGCTGAAAAAATGGTGATAGACCACCGCTTTTATACACAGATTGAAAAGAATATGCATTTCAGATATGCTGGAATGCAAAAAGGACATGGTATTTTCAGAAATCAGTCAGAATCTACCACCTTTAAGATTCCTTCTGAATTTTTGAAAAAATACCTTACAGAGTCATCTTCTCATACAATATATTCCTGCTATGACAGCAGTTTAAAGGATGTATTTGAAGATGGTTCTATATATTTTGTAGATTAAAAAAGATAAGAAGGAATATTTTTGCATCCTTTCTTATCTTTTTTATTCCGCATCAGTATTATTCGATGGATTTGAACATCTCTCTGTAAATATTTTTTAATTCTTCCTTCTGGGAATCAGTTACCTGATATTCTGTAAGCTTGTCAGGATCTAAAGTAAACCCGTCTACAATACCAAGATGATGGGCTGTAATTTTGCCGTCTTTCACAGCAACAACTTCAGGTACCTGCATGACTTTCTTTTCTTTTCCTGTTTCTTCATCTTTTTCTGTTCCAAGAATTGGATCCAGTACCTGATAAAGACTCTGAATAATTTCAGATTTCTGTTCGGCAGATTTTGCTATAAAACTATCTGAATAAATATTGACATAGAATACCTGTTTTCCAAATTCTTTGGCTACGTCATTCAGGACAGGCAGAATTCTGTTACACCACGGACATGTCTCATAGGAATAGACAACCATCCCGGTGCCATTTACAAATAGTTTCAGGGATTCTTCAGTAGAAACTTCAAGAAATGCAGGATCGTCATCAGTCATAAAGATGTATGCATTCATGTTTGCTTTTGTTGCATCAAGTTCAATATTTCCTGCATTCAGCCCGGTATCAGCTGTAGGTGATGAAGATGGAAAGGCAGAAGAAGAGGGATTTGTATTTGTACACCCTGCAAGTAGAGTGCAGGCAAGTAATACGGATAGTGTTTTTTTCATAGAAATTTCCTTTCGAAGGATAGTATACACGAAAAAAAAGACAGAAACGGAAATTCGTTCTATCTTCATTGAAAATTCACTTTCTTTTATTATTAATTACTTTACCGTTAGGAAGCTTTACTTCCAGTACATCATCCATGGTTTTGGAGAATAATTCATCCAATTTATCCGAAAAAGATTTCTTGTTGGGATTTAAAGATTCTGATTCCGGAACAATAGGAATCTGCAGGGTATCTTCACGCACTGATTCATGAATATCTGCAATACTTTCTAACAGTATAGTAGAAGCCTGTAACCCGTTCACAAGATCCAGGGTTTCAGTACAATCATTTTTTAAATCGTCCACATTCGAAATATATCCGGAGACTTCCGAACCGTTATCAAGGATAACAGTCACGAACTTCTGGAAATACGGAATAAACTCATATTCTTTCATGTAAGTATTTTAACATGTAAAAAATAGAAATAAAATAAGCAAATTTTATATTCTTCTTATATAATGAGACAGTATTTAAGGAGCCATATATGATTACATTTGAAAGCGATTATGTAGAAGGCTGTCATGAAGCCATTCTGGAAAGATTCAAAGAAACAAATTATGAACAGTTAAGCGGATATGGAAATGACCACTATACAATATCTGCAAAAGAAAAAATTAAAAAAGCCTGTAAAAATGACAATGTGGATGTACATTTTCTATCAGGTGGAACCCAGACAAATCAGATTGTTATTGATTCTATGTTACAGAGCTATCAGGGGGTTATATGTTGTTCAACAGGCCATATTGCCGTTCATGAAGCCGGAGCAATTGAATTTACAGGTCACAAAGTATTAACTATTCCATCTCATCTTGGATTAATGCATGCCTCTGATCTGGAACAGTATTTACAGAATTTCTATGAAGACGGTACCTACACACATATGGTACAGCCAGGTATGGTATATATTACTTATCCAAGTGAATATGGCACATTATATACAAAAAAAGAACTGAAAGAAATTCATGATGTATGCAGTAAATATCATCTTCCTTTATTCCTGGATGGAGCACGTCTTGGATATGGGTTAATGTCTCCAGCCAGTGATATAGATATGCATGATCTCACTGAACTGACAGATGTATTCTATATCGGTGGTACTAAAATAGGAGCTCTCATTGGAGAAGCAGTTGTTTTTACACACCACAATACTCCGGATTGTTTCTTTACTTCTATCAAACAACATGGAGCGTTACTGGCAAAAGGAAGAGTTTTAGGCATTACTTTCGATACATTATTTACAGATGATCTGTATTTGTCTATCAGTAAACATGCGATTGATATGGCCATGAAAGTAAAGCAGGCTTTTATTGAAAAAGGTTATAAGCTGTTCATGGATTCTTTTACCAACCAGCAGTTTATCGTTCTGGATAAAGAACAGATGGAACGCATCTGTAAAACTGTTCATTTTGAAATATGGGAAAAAGTGGATGATACTCACTACGCAGTCAGATTTGCAACAAGCTGGGCAACCAAAGAAGAAAATGTAAATCTTCTGATCTCATTATTATAAAAACCTTACTATAAGGTTTTTTTGATTTAAAAGGGGGTATAGTATGTTTTCAAACAGACAATTAAAAAGACTGATCTTTCCATTATTTGTAGAGCAGTTACTAGGCATGCTGGTAGGTATGCTGGATACGGTCATGGTTTCTAATGCTGGAGAAGCAGCTATCTCCGGTGTTTCCATTGTTAATGATGTCAATAACCTGGCAATTATGCTACTAAGTGCCATTGCGGGAGGAGGAGCAGTTGTAGTTTCTCAGTACCTGGG
>CAKVLT010000113.1 GCA_934757945.1 uncultured Bulleidia sp.
CGACAGTACCAACAACATTGTTTACGTCATTATATAATTTATAGATAAAATCCAGAGTTTCCTGCAGTTTAGTATTCACAACCTGAATATTTAAAGGTGCCTGAGCCATCAGATCTTTTAATTTGGCAATATCTTTAGATGCTTTGGCCATATCCTTTTCATATTGTGCGGAAATATTAGGAAGCTTGTATCTGCGAATCTTAACCTGTACCTGGTTAAGAATGATTTCCAGCTTGACAAGCTGCTTATGTGCCCTGTCTTCATCACCTGTAGCAACTTCAATCTTGGAACGCATATTTTTCAAAGACTCACCAATTTCACAAATATGCTGGTTAAGCTCCTTCAAAGATACAAGAGCGGTAGTTGAAGGGATGGAATGATTTTCTGTATTTTCATAAACTCTTGGCTTTTCGGCAAGTAAAGATTTGTATTCTGCTTCACGTTTTTCAATATCTTTATCCATGCCTTCAAGTCCAAATCTTACAGATGTTCTGGCATAATTTTCCTTAACATAGGTAATTGTATTCTCAACAGAAGCAAACTGCTTTTCCGTATTCTCTTTTAAATCTTTCAGATCTTCAGAAGCTTTTTCTTCTTTGGTAATAGAATCATCCAGTTGCTGTATTCTCTTCTTATAAGATTCAAGATGCGCCTGTACGCCATCCATCTTACATATTTTCAGATTCTTTAAATCCTCTTTTAAAGCCTGTGTAAGAATAGTCAGATTCTTTTCCACTTCAATATGATTGAGATAAACATGGGCATCTCTTGCAGAAGAATAATGTTTATGAAGTTTTTCAGCCATAGTAGGAATCACACCACGTGCGTCCTTTAATAAAGAAGGCATCTTTTCAATATCATTGGAAATATCATCAAGAGCAGCTTCAATATTAGACAATTCTTTATTTGCTCTTTCAAACTCATTCGAGAACATCCATTCTTCAAATGTAGAAAACATCTGCTCAGTGGAAGAAATCTTTGTTTCTAGATAATCCCAGCAATATGCCAGTTCCATGGAATGTTCCTGTGCCTCAGACTTCAATGCGCGGAAAGTATTCTTATAAGAAGTCACCTTCTGTCTCTGTGTAGTCTGCTTGGCAAGAAGAATATCCAGCATATCATTTAATACAGAGGAGCTGGTATTAGCTTTTGTTAATTCTTCATCCAGCATATCCATAATCTTATCTGCTTTTTTCAATTTGCCTGCAGAGATTGCATCATCGGCATCAGAAAGCCCAGTGGTAATCTTGGCAATACTTTCTTCGTAAGCATCATATACATCCTGTGCCTCTTTACTTTTCTTAGTGGTATCTTCATCCATTTTGGCTAAAGTATTCACTTTATTCATCTTATATTGCACAGGTACATTCTTGATGTCGTTATACCTTTTTTTTAATTCATTTAATTCTTTTTTAAATCCCTTGGAACGAATTGTATTTACAATAAGCCATATAACAAGTATTACGAGTAATACTGAAATTCCAATTACAAATTTTATATCAAAAATCACATTTACTAACTGATCCATACAATCCTCCCGTTTGCGTACTACTATACTAGTTTACCATAAAATCCCGTATATTTTTGTATAGAAATGCATTGCACATAACTTTTTTAAATGTTAGAATTATCAAGCGTTAAATGATGGCAGCATGTAGAGTCTAACTCAAGGCGTCAATGACATCAACTAAGAATGCGCAGATAGTAACCAGCTGCAATTGGTGAACCTGTTTACATTGACACCCGGTTATCGATGATCTGCACCTGTTATTGTTTCTCGGCCATTTACAGGAGGAAACAAAACATGGCACGTTACACAGGACCAGTATGGAAGAAAGCTAGACGCTTAAGCTTCTCTGTTTTAGAAACTGGTGTAGAGCTTAAGAAAAGAACTTATGCTCCTGGTCAGCATGGACCAACTAAGCGCGTAAAGTTAAGCAACTATGGATTACAGCTGCGTGAAAAGCAGAGAATCCGTAATATGTATGGCTTAAACGAAAGACAGTTCGCAAACCTTTTTGATAAGGCATCTCGTATGGACGGTATGGCAGGTGTAAACTTCCTTATCCTTCTCGAAAGCAGATTAGATAACTTAGTTTACCGTATGGGCTTTGCCAGAACTCGTGCAGCAGCTAGACAGTTAGTTAACCACGGTCATATCTTAGTTGATGGTAAGAAATTAGACATTCCATCTGCTCAGATTAAACCGGGAACTGTAATTTCTGTTCGTGAAAAGTCTTTAAACAACAAGACAATTGCTGAATCTCTGGAATCTAATATTTCTACTCCGGCATTCGTTGAAGTAGACAAAGAAAAGAAATCCGGAAAATTCGTTCGTTTACCTGAAAGAAATGAATTAAACCAGGAATTAAACGAATCTCTTGTTGTCGAATACTACAACAGATAAGACGCTGGAAAAAAACTTCGGGAATTTTCTCGAAGTTTTTTTATTCTCACAAAAAAAGGACAATTCTGTCCTTTTCAGTACTGGATCATTCTTACCTTTTCTGCAATGATATCTGGAATCACATATGTCTTTCCTTCTTTGCTAAAACTATGAGATTCCAATCTTCCTTTCACTCCAAGAATGCTACCTTCTTTGCAGATATCTGCAGTTTCCTCTGCAATGCCTTTCCACAAGATTATCTTAAACTGGTCTTTCATTACATGCCCTTCCTGAGATTGAAACGGTCTTTCACACTCCAGCATAAGATGCGCATACACATTTCCATTCTTACTTGTCTCCACTACAGGTTTTTCTTTAACTACTCCTACCAATGCACAATTTGTAAACATATACGTCTACCTCCTTTTACAAGAAGTATTAAACTGCAATCCGTTCTATCAGACAAATGTTCAAATTTGCCGATAATAAGACAAAAGAGCAGATTTGATTAAACAAAATCTGCTCTTTACTATTGCTTTCTGCAAATTTCTATCTTTTGCAGCAATTTTGCATTTTTTCTTTTTCCAGTTCCATTCGTGCTTGTTGAAGACCTTTTTGAATATTCACAGTACAGTTTCCATGGCACGACCCACAATTACCGCTGCAATCGTTGGTTCCATGAACACGTACATATTTCAAAGCACATATTACTGCAACGCAAAATATACCAAAGATGATTAAAGTAGGTAAGTTCATCACGTTTCCTCCTTCATGCATATAGTATATTGTACATTTGTAAAAACTCAATTAGTTTGCACTAACTTTTTTTCTTTGAATATATTTTATTAATTCAACTAATGGAATAATGGATATTGCAAGCAATAAAGAAATACCATATTCCACATAGGATATCGGTGTAAATCCAAACGCATCTGCCAAAAAAGGCACTTCAATCAAACATGTTGTAAGCACAAGTGAAGCAACCATCGTTCCAACAAGTATCCAGTTATGATTACCCTGTCTGAGTAACGTAAAGATAGATTCTGTAGCAGATCTCATATTAAAGCTATGAAAAATCTCACACATGGACATTGTAAGAAAAGCCATAGTCATACCTTCCTGACAATCCGTAATGTTCGTAAATACCCATCTTCCTGTTTCCAGTCTTTCTCCGATAAAGAATGCAGCAAGTGTCAGCAATGTCACAAAGAGACCTTGATAAACAACATTGAATCCCAGCCCTTGTGCAAAGATACCTTCAGAAGAACTTCTTGGTTTTCTATCCATGAGATGAGTTTCTTCTTTTTCCATTCCCAGAGCAATAGATGGAAGCGAGTCTGTCACAAGATTAATAAATAACAAATGTGGAGCTTTCAGAATAGTAAAGTTCAATAGAGTTGAGATAAAGATAGACAATACTTCAGACAAATTGGAACTTAACAAAAACTGAATAGCTTTACGTATATTGTCATAGATTCTTCTTCCCTCGCCAACTGCAGATACAATTGTTGCAAAGTTGTCATCTGCCAGCACCATATCTGCTACATTCTTTGTAACATCTGTACCGGTAATTCCCATTCCGACACCTATATCGGCTGTTTTTATACTTGGAGCATCATTGACACCATCCCCTGTCATTGCGACTACTTTACCTAGTGTTTTCCATGCTTTGACAATTCTTGTCTTATGTTCAGGCTGTACACGTGCATATACTCTGTATTTCTGTACGTTCTTCATGAATTCCTCATCAGACATCTTCTGAAGATCATATCCTGTTATAGCCTGTGAAGAATCTTGCAGAATATCCAGTTCTCGTGCAATAGCAACAGCCGTATCCAGATGGTCTCCGGTAATCATAATCGGAGTAATTCCTGCAGATTTACAGGTACTGATAGCCTGTTTTACTTCCGGTCTTACAGGATCTATCATACCTGTTAACCCGATGAAAATAAGATTCTGCTCAATTGCTTCTTTTGAAGCAAAACTTTTGGTATCAGTATAGCTCGTATAGGCTGCTGCAAGCACTCTCAACGCATTATCAGCCATGGATTTATTTGC
>CAKVLT010000114.1 GCA_934757945.1 uncultured Bulleidia sp.
TTTTGCTCGAGTTTACAGCAACCTGCGATTTAAAAAATCCTCTGATAAAAGCTGAGTATGAAAATAAAAATGTTTTCCTACTCACAGTTAGATACGTTTGTTCATCGTTTGTCTGGCCTTACGAAACTGGTGAGCTTTCTACTGTTATCTTTTGCGGTAATGCTGACATACGATTATCGTGTTATGGTTCTGACACTCATTATTTCTTTGATAGGGTTTAAAGTTGCTAAAATTCAGTTTAAACAGATCAGACTGGTTTTATATTATGTGCTGGTTTTTCTGGTGATCAATCTGGTTCTTACCTATTTGTTAGCTCCGGAGTATGGTACGGAAATCTATGGTTCAAGACATGTTCTGTTTCAGTTCAATTCCTATTATGTGGTTACACAGGAGACTTTATACTACCTGGCTATTAAGACTTTAAAGTACTTTTCCATGTTTCCCCTTGGATTAATCTTTATTTTCACTACGAATCCCAGTGAATTTGCGTCTTCCTTAAATCATATAGGAATTCCCTATAAAGTCTGTACAACACTCTCTTTAACTTTAAGATATTTTCCGGATATTATCAGGGACTATACAAATATTTCTTTGGCACAACAGGCACGTGGCATCGAGTTATCCAAAAAGGAAAAGTTTTCCAAAAGATTTGTCATGACGGTCAAGATGATTATTCCTCTTATCTTTTCCACTTTAGACAGAGTAGAGGTGATTTCCAACGCCATGAGTTTAAGAGGCTATGGAAAACTGAAAAAAAGAAGCTGGTATTCGTACAATGCTTTACAGCCAAGAGATTATTGTGTTTGTCTGATGAGCTTACTTGTACTGATTTTAAGTTTATATATGCGTTTTGCTGTGACAAAAACGATGTTTTATTACCCATTTTAGAAAGAAGGTTATTTATGATAGATTATTCTAAACCAATGCTGGTATTCCAGACTGATTTTACTTATGCAGAAGGAGCTGTTGCTTCCATGTACGGTGTTGTGAAATCTGTAGATCGTACATTAGAAATTATTGATGCAACACATCAGATTCCTCAATACGATACGTATTCTGCTTCTTACAGATTGATGCAGTATATGCGTTTCTGGCCCAAAGGCACTATCTTTGTTTCTGTAGTGGATCCAGGTGTTGGCACTTCAAGAAAAGCTTGTGTAGCAAAAACAAAAGATGGGTATTATGTTGTTACACCGGATAATGGTGCTTTAACACATATCAGTATGACAAGTGGCATTGAAGAAGTGAGAGAAATTGATGAAACCATCAACAGATTAAAAGATAAAGACAATGACAGAGTTGCTATCTTTGCCGGCAGAGATGTTTTTGGATACACTGCTGCACGACTTGCTTCAGGTATTATTTCTTATGAAGAAGTTGGTCCTGCATATCCTGTAGAGGATATCAGAAAGTTTGATCTTCCTAAACCTGAAGTAAAAGGGAATACAGTCAGGGGCTATATGGAAATCGATGATCCTAACTTTGGAAATCTGTGGACTAACGTGCATATGGATTATTTTGAACAGCTTGGTATTCATCATGGTGATACAATTCATGCAGTTATCAGGAAAGAAGAGAAAGTCTTATTTGATGAAGATATCACGTATTACAAATCCTTTGGTGACAGTGAAAAAGGAAAAGCACTTCTGTATAACAATGAAGTAAATAAAATTTCTTTTGCCATGAATCAGGATAGCTTTAAAAACCATTACCATGTAGATCATGGTACACAATATACAGTTGTTTTCTCTAAATAGAGGTGGAGTATGAATAAGATTTTAGTTTTTCAATCTGATTTCGGGTTAGTTGACGGTGCTGTCAGTGCTATGGAAGGGGTAGCTTTACAGGTGGATTCTGAACTTAAGATACATAATCTGACACATGACATTACGCCTTATAATATTTTTGAAGGTAGTTATCGTTTATTTCAGACAGTGAACTACTGGCCTCAAGGGACTGTATTTGTTTCTGTTGTAGATCCGGGTGTAGGTACTTCAAGAAAGTCCGTTGTAGCTAAAACAGCAACTGGACAGTACATTGTGACCCCTGATAATGGTACATTGACACATCTGAATAAGTATTGTGGCATTGTTGCATTAAGAGAAATTGAAGAAAGTGTTAATCGTAGAAAAAATACAGAACTTTCCTATACTTTCCATGGACGTGATGTGTACGCCTATACCGGTGCCCGTCTTGCAAGTGGAGTAATAAGCTTTGAAGAAGTAGGTAAAGAATTACCCCTTTCTGAAATTGTAGAACTGGATGTAGTAGAAACAGAATATAACAAGGAAGAAAAAAGTGTTACAGGTTGTGTGGATATTTTAGACGTTCGTTTTGGTTCTTTATGGACATCTATTTCCAGAGATGACTTTTATCTGTTAAATCCTGAATTTGGAAAACGCTATGAAGTCTCCATTTACCATGAACATATGCTTGTCTACCAGAATCAGGTAGTTTACCAGCATTCTTTTGCTGAAGTAGCAATAGGTTCTCCTTTGCTGTATATCAATTCTGTATATCGTCTGGGTATTGCGATTAACCAGGGATCTTTTGCACGTGCATATAATGTAGGTACAGGAACGAACTGGAAGATTCGTATACGTGCTATTGACTGACAGTTTATATAAGTCTTTGAAGAAGATATCTCTTTAGTGAGATATTTTCTTTATTAATGTATTCTCTGGGAAATTTTCATCAAAGTATTAAATACTTACCATGAAATACGTTTTCTTCAATAAAATTGCTTACTTTTTCTCTGGAATTCTATATAATCAAGTCCGTGAAAAAGAAATATACATCTGAAAAGTATCAAATTATACATACACATACTGGATTTACATTAGCGGAATTACTGATAGTAGTCGCTATTATTGGCATCCTTATAGCTATTTCCATTCCTGTTTTTTCTAATCAGCTAGAAAAAAGCAGAGAAGTTACAGATATTGCCAATGTGCGTTCTGCCTATGCAGAAGTCATGACAGCTGCTATCAATGAGGACACAGAAAATACTGTCAAAGTTGTAAAACTGAAACAGAAGCAATCTGGATGGCAGTTTATGGATCCTATTACTATCGGTGAAATCACACATTATAAAAGTGAAGGAGATACCATTAACTGGGAAGGTAAACCAGGTGCTAACGGGAAATGTATTGTACAGTTTTTACCTGATACCGGCATTAAATTTATCTGGTCAGGAGATACCAACAATTCTTCTGTAAATATCAACTTTGATGAAGATGTTCATGGTGTTGTACAGGCCACAGGGTATCCGCAACAGAATACAAATAACAGCTGCTTTGAAATAGACTCAAAAAGTCCTTCCTCAGTTATGGCTAAGAAAGTAAAAGAAGGTCTGGGATCTGACAGTCTTTTGCAATATGGCACCTGGGCGTATCTTGCAGATTTGAGACCTTCAAATAAAGTGGCCTGTATTTTCTGGACTTCAGTAGACACAAATGCAACAGGTGCAGGTGTAAAAATACCAGTCATTGTCAATAAAGAAGGTGGAGGGTATTACATTGCTGAAAGTACTACAGCTTTAAGAAAGAATAAGCAGGGAGATTATGTAGCTATTGCGGATCATCTTCCTAATTACAGTTATTTTAAACCTTATACTTCAGGTACAAAGTATGATACTTTAGATGAAGCCTATAAAGCATATACGGACCTTGTAAAAACAAAATATACTCAATATGAAAGTACTTTACCAGGATGAATGGACAGGAATACGTAAAGCAATGGCTTTTTTACCGTTGCTTTATTTTTCTTCCTGTAAGGTATGTGTTTTAGCTTATTGAATACCTATTTCTACAAGATAAGAAGGCTTTCTTGTTTTATCGTAAACTAAATACATATATCTGTGAAATACAGACTGTTTTAATAGTTTTACTGCAATTTTTTTGGCTATATTAGCAAATTGGTGAGATGTACCAATTCAATAAATGAATACATCTTCTGATTTCATATCTACAATACGAAAGAAATCAGTTATCTGGTGCATTCTTTTCTTAATGGATAGAAGAATTTCCTGAACATCACATCCACTGTACTCTCTTACAAGAACAAACAGTGCTGCATATCTGTTCAGATACTTACTGGCAACACCAACATATTTCTTGTACCACTTTTCTATCAGTGAATGAAATGCATTCACATTATTTAAATGATCAATAGAGGTATAACATGTATGGTCTTTCATGATTGTCTCCTTGAGTTCACTATTATGATAATGAGTCACAACTTATTTAGTCTACACGTATATGTACATTAAATAAACTTATTCACCGTTTTGCTAATATAGCCATTTTTTTATCATGAAGCTATTGTTCCAAAGGAATTAACTTCCAAATCTGTCTGTATCAGTGAAGACATAGGAAAAGTCATTGCAGATTGTATTGATGAAAAGAATACAGAGTAACAATAAGTAC
>CAKVLT010000115.1 GCA_934757945.1 uncultured Bulleidia sp.
AAATAGCCCTTCCGGGTGAATCGATCTCGCTGCCAGGTTATATCAGTGAATGTCTTAGGACATTCACTTTTTTTTGAATTTATGTATAAAAGTAATATAATAGCATAGCGGCTAAAGAGGTTAATTTATGAAAGAATTAGATTTATATACAAGTAATTTAGATCAGACACATCTTTTAGGTGAAAAAATTGGTCAGTATTCTTTTGAAAATTCTGTGTATTTATTAGATGGTGATCTTGGTGCTGGAAAAACCACATTAACTCAGGGCATTGCCAGGGGATTAAATATAAAAAAGAATATTACAAGTCCAACTTTTAATATTTTGAAAATATATAAAGGTAATCTTCCTTTATATCATATTGATGCTTACAGATTAGAGGAAGTACATCAGGATCTTGGTTTTGATGAACTTCTGGATGATGATGGTGTTACTGTTATTGAATGGAGCTGTTTTGTTCAGGAATTAATACCAGAAGAATATATGATGATCTCTATTACTCTTGAAGAAAATGGTAATCGTAAATTTCATTTTGTAGCACATGGTAATAAATACGAAAATATCTTGGAGGACTTAGCATGTTAACATTAGGTATGGATACCAGTTCCAAATATCTGGTTTTAGTTTTAATGGATGATAATGGTGTGATTGACAGCGTTATTAAAGATTGTTTTAAGCATCAATCTGAAGAGATTTTTCCTTGTTTGATATCAATGATGGAAAGAAATAATTTTTCATCTGAAGATATAACTTCTATTGTTGTTACTGAGGGTCCTGGAAGCTATACTGGCGTTAGAATTGCTATGACTATAGCTAAAGTATTTGCTTCTTTGAAGAATATTCCACTTTATACAATTGGCACTTTACAATTATTTGCCGGCACTAAGAATTGTCGAGTTGTAATGGATGCCAGAGGTCACCGTATGTACACTGCTCTGCTTAATCACGGAGAATATATTGAAGCTCCTCATGTGTTACCTGTAGATGAATACACCAAGGAAAATATAGAAATAATTGGTGATGGTTCACTTGTAGGCGAGTCTGATACAATCCCTGATTTTCCATCTAATTTTTATGAATTAAAAAATAAGTGGATAAAAGCTGAGAACATTGATCTTGTAACACCAGAATATTTAAAATCATCTGAGGCATACCTGAAAAAATGATTCGTGGTATGGAACAAAGGGATATTCCCCATGTATTAGATATTGAAAATGACTGTTTTCCTGATTCACCATGGAATGAAGAACAGTTTTTATACGAATTAAATGAAAATCCTTTTTCTAATCTTTATGTGTATGTTCTAGATGATATGATTGTTGGATATATTGATTGGTGGATTACCTATGAGATTTCTCAGGTTGCTAATGTAGCTGTATCTGAAGATTATCGAAATATGGGTGTTGCTCAGAAATTACTAGATTTATGTATTAAAGAATCTATTGAAAAAGGTTGTGAAAATATTTCTCTGGAAGTACGTCAGAGTAATGAGAAAGCAATTCGCTTATATGAAAAAAATGGATTTATTAAAGCAGGCGTAAGAAGAAAATACTATCCGAATGGTGAGGATGGTGATTTGATGATTAAACCAATAGGAGGTTTACTATGACAAAATTATTAGCTATTGAATCAAGCTGTGATGAAACAGCTTGTGCCATCGTTGAAAATGGTAATACAATTCTATCCAGTGTTGTTTCAAGCCAAATTAATGTACATACATTATATGGTGGTGTAGTTCCGGAAGTTGCCAGTCGAATTCATGTGGAAAATATTTCTGCTGTCATTAAGCAGGCATTACAAGATGCACAGGTATCTATGGATGACATTGATGGAATTACTTATACATTAGGTCCAGGATTAATCGGATCCTTACATGTAGGGGTTACAGCAGCTAAAACTCTTGCATATGCTTTTCATAAACCATTAATCCCAGTGAACCATATGACCGGGCACATTTATGCAAATAGATTTGCACTTGATCATGATTTACAGTTTCCTTTACTTGCATTAGTCATATCTGGTGGTCACAGTCAGCTTGTATGGATGAAGGATGAATATTCTTTCAAGATTATTGGTGAGACGATGGATGATGCTATTGGAGAAGCCTATGATAAGGTATCCCGTGTTCTCGGGACGGGATATCCAGGTGGTCCTATTATTGATAAGATGGCTAAGGAAGGTAAACCTCACTATGCTTTACCAACTCCTAAAGTACAGGGAGAATATGATTTCAGTTTTTCTGGACTGAAAACGGCTGTATTACAATTGATTCAGCGAGAAGAAAAGAAGGGTGAGCCTGTGATAAAAGAAGATGTAGCCTATGCTTTTCAGGAAACAGCTTTACAATTAATGGTAGGAAAGACCTTGCACGCAGTAGAAAAACTTCAACCTAAGATGGTGATAACAGCTGGTGGTGTTGCAGCAAACTCTAGATTAAGAGTTCTGTTAGCAGAAGGAATGAAGAAGTTTCCAGATATTGAATTGTCACAACCACCAATCAAATATTGTACAGACAATGCTGCTATGATTGGCGCAACAGGATATATTGCCTATAAACATGGATTATTTGGAGATTTTACTTCAACTGCAGACTCTTCATTGGAGATGCCTGGTGAAAATGAATGAGTGAAAAACAACAAAAAATTCACAAATGCTGTTTCTAGTGGTAATATGGAAATGGTGATGAATAAATGACAGTAAATAAAGTTCCTAAAGCAACGCTACAAAGATATCCGGTGTATTTAAAAGCCCTCAGAAAACTTAAGTTAAATGGTGTAGATCGAATTATGTCTAAAGAACTGGCAGAATATGTCGGGATTGAGTCGACTACTATTCGAAGAGATTTTTCATTCCTGGGTAAGCTAGGCAAACAAGGATATGGATATGATGTAGAAAGATTAATCTGTATCTTTTCTGAAGAATTAGGTGTTAATTTCGATGAGAAAATCATACTGGTCGGCGCAGGTAACTTAGGAAAAGCATTATTAAATTACAATAACTGGAATCATGTGGTTGGTGAAATTGTTTGTGCATTTGATATTGCGCCCGAAAAGGCAAAGGCATCAGTACCTGTGTATAATATATGTGATATAGATACAATGATGCCTAAAGGTTGCCGTATTGCTATCCTATGTATTTCACAGGATGTCCAGGAAACTGTAGATCTTTTGGTGAAACATGGGATAAAGGGTATTGTTAGTTTTTGCATGGATCACTTCAGTGTTCCTGCAGGAATATTTGTAAAACAGGTAGATGTTGTTTCTTCCATACAGGAATTAGTGTTTGAAACAAATCTTATAGAACAATAAATTAGAAGGAGAGTATTTTTATGCCAACAGAAATGAGTGTGCGTGAATTATATGCACTGACAAAAGAAGGAACACAATTAGAAAAAGATCAATTGGAATATGTTCAGCTTCAGGGATGGATTCGTACGAATCGTGCTGGTAAAAATGTATCTTTTATTGCTTTAAATGATGGAACATATTTATTAAATGCGCAGATTGTATATGATGCTGAAATGTTAACAAATTATGGTGAAATTTCAAAGTTGCTGACAGGTGCTGCAATCAGTGTTATTGGTAAATTTGTTGTAACTCCTGATGCACGTCAGCCGTTTGAAATTCAGGCTACGGAAATTACTGTTGAAGGAAATTGTGATTCATCTTATCCATTACAGAAAAAGAGACATAGTTTTGAATACTTAAGAGAAATTGGTCATTTGCGTCCAAGAACAAATACTTTTGAAGCAGTATTCAGAGTCAGAAGTGCTTTAGCTATGGCAATTCATCAGTTTTTCCAGGATCAGGGGTTTGTGTATGTAAATACACCATTAATTACTGGAAGTGATGCTGAAGGTGCGGGTGAAGAATTTACTGTTACTACAAGAACAGATGATAAATATGAGGAAGACTTCTTTGGTAAGCATGCAAGTCTGACAGTTTCAGGACAGCTGCAGGCTGAAGCATATGCATTGGCTTTCAGAGACGTTTATACATTTGGACCTACTTTCAGAGCGGAAAACTCAAATACAACAAATCATCTTGCAGAATTCTGGATGATTGAGCCTGAAATGGCTTTTGCTGATCTGGATTATGACATGGCAGTTATTGAAGACCTGATAAAATACTGTATTAATTATGTGTTTGATACATGTGAAGAAGAAATGAAATTCTTTAATGAACGAATTGATACTTGTCTGTTTGACAGATTAAATAATGTTCGTAACAGTGAATTCAGAAGAATGCCTTATACCGAAGCAATTGAGATACTGAAGCAGGCAGTTGCTGATGGTGTTAAATTTGAAAATGCAAATATTGAGTGGGGCATGGA
>CAKVLT010000116.1 GCA_934757945.1 uncultured Bulleidia sp.
GTCCAGCTAATGGACCTCTGCCTGCTTCATCAATACCAACAACAAGTTTTCCTTCATTCCAGTATTGATGTTCATATTCATTCGGACAAACTTTCTTCATATACCGGCCTTTCCAGCGTCATACCACCATATCTGGCTTTTCTGAATTCATGCAGAAAAACAATTGCTGCTCTTTTAGTATCCAGTTTGCCATCATTACCTAAAAGGTTTCTCTTAAGGGCAATAGCTTTCAACATACCATTCGGATTCACATCCTGCACATCAAATTCATTTTCAAGAACTCCTGGATAATATTCCTGAATGGAACGGATAGTATCCATCGCAATAAATTTCAGATCCAGAATATTTTCATTGATAGAACCGCATGCCGCAAGCAAAGAGCCTGTTTTCTGGTCTGTAAACTTAGGCCATAATACACCAGGAGTATCCAACACATCTAATATTGGATCCGCATGAATCCATGTAAGACTCTTTGTTACACCAGGTTTATCCGCAGCCTTTACAGTATTCTTTCCACAGATTTTATTGATTAATGTACTTTTACCGCAGTTGGGAATACCGGCAATCATCGCTCTTGTAGCACGTGGACGAATGCCTTTGGCTTTTTGCTTTTCCTGCCATGGCTTCATCAGCTCATTACAGATGCGAACCACTTTTCTGCCTGCCTGATTATCATGGGAAATATCCAGACAAATAGCTCTTTGATTATTTGTTCTAAAATAAGTTTCCCATTGTCTGCAGGCTTCTTTGTCAGCAATATCCAGTTTGGATAAAACAATTAGTCTTGGTTTATTTGGAGCCATTTCCTGCAAAATAGGATTGGCACTTGCCATAGGTATACGTGCATCACGAATTTCAACGATCATATCTACAGCCTGCAGTCTTTCAAGCATCTGCCTGCGTGCCTTTTCCATATGTCCCGGATACCAGTTAATATTTGTCTGTTTGTTGTTATCGCTCATGCAAACTCCTTATTACCATGTCTTGATACCTGCTTCAGAAAATGGAAACAGGACAAATAATCCCTTGGAAGATATTTTATCTTTGTGGAATGGTCCATACACTCTTGAGTCACTCGAATTAGGACGATTATCACCAAGACAATAATATTCATCCTCACCTAAAGTAATGGAAGCTATATCAGAAGTAAAACTGTTTTCGTATTCCTGTGTATAGTCCTTCCTGTATTCTTCATCAAAGAAAGGCTCCTGTACAGCTTCTCCATCAATATATAACTGATTCTGTCTGTATTCTACCGTTTCTCCAGGAAGACCTACTACTCTTTTCACAATGTATTCATTTTTTTCAGGGATATGAATAATAACTATATCAAATCTTTTGATATTGCCGATAGATTTTCCAAGTACATTTGAAAAAGCAAAATCGCCATCTTTCAAAGTTGGAAACATACTGCTACCTTTTACCTGTACGGGTCTTACAAGGAAATGAAACACAACAAATATGACCACAAAGGAAATGACAATATCTCTTATAAATTCTATAAACTCTGTCCAAATAGAGTTTTTTTCTGTTTCTTTATCTCTCATGTTTTTTATTTTACCGCAAAAAACATAAAAAAAGAATATCGTACGCAGACGATACTCTTTCTTTGATTAACGACGATCTTCTTTGATACGAGCGTTCTTAGCAGACAGTCCCTTGAGGTATGTCAGCTTAGCTCTTCTTACCTTACCATGACGAACGACTGTAATCTTGTCGATGATTGGAGAGTTAACAGGGAATGTTCTCTGAACTCCAATACCACTGGAAATCTTACGTACTGTGAATGTAGCACCAACTCCACCATTGGACTTGTCAACTACAACACCTTCGTATGCCTGGATTCTTGTCTTCTGACCTTCACGGATACGAACGTCAACCTTTACAGTGTCACCAACTTTGAAAGCTGGAATGTCAGAACGCAACTGGTTCTGAGTAATCTTGTCAACTAAACTAAGATTCATTTCAATTTTCCTCCATATATCTAGTAATCATTTGCTCATAATCAAACAGAAACGACCAGCGGAACAAAGACGCGTTTTACGCAATGGATAGGTTACCATAGACACTAGAAAACTTCAATATTTTCTTACATTTTCCACACTTAAAATACCATTCACTTTTGAAGCCTGTAATACAACATCAATACTGTCTGTACGGATACAGTCATAAAAGTCTTGTTGTGGGAAAACTGCCTGCTGCAAAGGATCGAAAAACTTCTTTCCATCCGTTTCTTTTAAGGCCTGACATAATGTTTCCATATGCTGCAAAGGAGTAAACTGCAATAAAGATTGTATGTACCTTGCGCATAACTCATCTTCATCTGTTTTTTGCCTTCCGTTCAGTCCCATTGCCACAAGTGACACTTTATCAGGATGTATACTGCGTATATACTCAGCCACAGCCTTTGCATTTACAAGAGCCCCCGTCAGTACCCTGTCGGCTTTTCTACAGCTGACAAGTCCCTGCACCCCAGCACTTGTTGTATGAATCACACATTTTCCAGATAAATCCAGAGAAGAAACCTGACTTGGAGAATTCCCCACATCAAAACCTTCTACGATTTTGCCATTCCTTTCGCCGCATAAAATATATTCCGGATGCTGCTTTTTCAACGCAAAAGCTTCTTCCACTGTCTTCACAGGAAAAATCTTTTTTACCCCCTTTTGAAACATATACGCTTCCAGAGAAAAGGCTCTGAACACATCAATGACAACGACTGTACCTTCTGCTTTTTCTGCACCTTCCAACAGGTGATATATCTGTATCTTCATGATATTTAGTATAATACAATGACTTGCTAAAATGTTGAAATATATATATTATTTAACTAATTAAATAAGGAGAACATTGATGGCTGAAAATAAACTTTATTATCCATTTGATTATAGACATCATTTAGTATACTCTGTTGCTTTATACGGAAATAACCATCCTTACATCATCAAAGGTCATCTGGTATTACGTACGTATTACACGGACGATTCCAAGAAAAAAATAGATATAGCACACACTTCAGATGCAGTCATGGATACAGTTTTCTTTGAAACTAACAAAGTCATTCGTGAACAGTTGGGAGATGGCTATAACGGCAGAAGAGAACTTGTGGAACTATCTATTCCAGAACTTGGAAAACAGTACCGTATTATTTATAATGCGGCAGAATTGCCTTCTATTCGCTATGATGATCAGATTGGTCTTCTTTCCTACAGAGATCCAAGTGCAAGAGGTGTTGCTGTCATTATGAAAAGAGATCCCGAAAAAGGAATCCAATGGTTAAACGAACCTGAGACAAGAGAAATTGTCAGAAAACTGCAGACATTATCCAAATAAAGCTTCTATAACTGAAGCTTTTTCTTTTTATCATGCACTTTATATAAACAAAAAGAAGTTTCCATGAGGACACCACTCCATCATAGAAACTTCCATACATCCATTACTTTGAGAATACTATATTTCTCAATATCCTATTTATTTCGTGGGGGAGAGAAATTTATAGGTATGTCTTAATATTGAATTACTTATTGCTAGCTGCGTTTCTACCAGCGATACGACCGAAGACAGCGATATCAAAGATAGCACATGTACCTACACGGTTGTTACCATGTACACTACCGGTAACTTCCCCTGCAGCAAAAGGAGATGGTCTGGTAATGGCCATTGAATACACACAACCGGAATACCACTATTCATCAAGAGTATCTTTGGTGAATACTTTATAAATCATCGGATGTGAAGTACACATATCTTCAATGTGAATAGCCTGCAATAGTAAATGCTTTGCATCTTCCAGGTATGTATCATCGTTTACATATAAAGTACATAATGTCTGACCTGCTTTGACCCTGTCTCCACATCTGACTTTCATCACAAGACCAACGGATGGATCAATCGTATCCTCTTTCTTAGCTCTGCCTGCTCCTAATAACTGTGCAGCTGTGCCAATGCTTTCTGCCTGCATACCTGAAATCACGCCATCTTTTAAAGCACATACATCAATATGCTGTTTAACTTCTACAAGTTTTTCCATACCTTCACATGTAAGAAAGGAGGCGTCTCCACCTTGTAAAGCAATCATATGCTGCAGCTTTTCAAGTCCGCTGCCATCCTCAATTTTCTGTCTGAGAAGCTTTCTTCCTTCTTCAAGATCAGAAGTAATACCACTGACAAGTAACATATGCTCTCCAAGGACCATACATACCTCATATAAAGGGTCCGTCTCAGGAATCTTACCACTTAATAATTCCACAGCTTCCTGTACTTCCAGTGCATTACCAACAGCATTTCCCAAAGGCTGGTTCATATCCGTTACCAGTGCACATACCTGTT
>CAKVLT010000117.1 GCA_934757945.1 uncultured Bulleidia sp.
TATACACTTCCCACTATCTGGGTGTGTTTGGGACTTGCACCCGTTAGAGCGCGCCCATGGCGCGCAAACTATAAAAACAGTCTATGTAAGGAAAACGAGAGCGGGTTGCTCGTGTTGACTTACATAGACTGCCTCATGTTGCGATTACTTATTCAATTTTGTGATAACTATTTTTGTAAAAAAGACATTGAAATATGTACTTCAATGCCTCCAACTTCACCTCTTTATTTTTTGTCTGCTTCAATAACTGACTGAATCTGTTTCATCAGATCATCATAGTTATCCTGATTATCTACTCCGCCAAGGAATGGTTTACCTACAATATTCCCTTTTCTGTCCACAAGAACTGTAGTAGGGAAAGCCATGATGGTAGAAGCGTATTTACCAAGATCACAGTCAGAAGCTACGGACAGGTTGCGATACTTAGCCGACTGACTTTCCAGAATCTTCTTAGCTTCATCTATAGCAGAACTCTTACCATCAAAAGCGTCAGTATTGACACCAACAACTTCACCACCCATGGATTTGATAGCTTCATTCATTTCATTCAGCTTGGACAATTCTGCAACACATGGCTTGCAGCCGGAAAACCAGAAGTTTACTACAGTCACAGCATTTTCAGAAAATAGTGTTCCATCAACAGCCTTACCGTCAAAATCCGTACCGGAGATATTCGCAAAAGTTGCTGAGTCATCAGAAGAAGCTGATGTTGTGGTGTTTTCTGCATTGGAAATCTTCTTTTCAATTTCCGCAATCTTATCTTCAATATCACGAATCTTTTCAATATCCTCATGCAGGGTATTTAATTCTTCTTCTGTAAATTCTTCTTTATTGGAATCCACAAGTACAGAAAGGAATTCTCCATAGTTACCACTTGGATCTGCATTTTCTTTAGGACTCATACCAAAAGCTTTATTCCATACAGTATCATGTTCTGCAAAGAAAGCATTCTCCTGCTGGTATAAATCATCACGCTGTGCCTTTAAATCATCAAGTTCAGAGGAGGAAACTGCTGTATCTGCTATTTCAGGTGTAGCAGTCCCTGCTGAGGAAGAACCTTTCTGTGCGCACCCTGTTAAGGATACTACCGCACACAGTGCAATCATTTTGATCATGTTTTTAGTTGTTTTCATTTTGTAATCTCCTTTAATTTGTTTTCTTAACTTTTTCAATTTCTTTATGAATGTTTATGTCTTTCTGCATAAACTGATAATGTATAGCATTTTTAGGACAGGCTTTCATACAAGCTCCGCATCGAATACATTCCGGGTGGTTCGGTGTTTTTAACACATCGACATCCATCTTACACGCTTTAGTACACTGATGGCAATTCACACATGCATCATGGTCCACTTTGATACTGACAAAAGATATCTTGTTAAACAGAGAATAGATGGCGCCAAGAGGACAGATCCATTTACAGAAAGGTCTGTAAAACAAGACACTTAACACTACCACTGTAATCAGAATCATACTCTTGAAAGTAAATAGTTTTCCAAGAGCTGATCGAATGGCTTCATTTCCCAAAGATAATGGTATCGCGCCTTCCAGCACTCCTTGTGGACAAATATATTTACAGAAGAATGGGTCTCCCATCCCCACAGCATTTGTCACAAGTATTGGAAGCAGTATCACAAATACCACCAGGATAACATATTTCAGATATCTCAAAGGCTTCAGCTTTTCTGTAGAAAACTTCTTCCCTGGAATCTTGTGCAACAAATCCTGAAACCATCCAAACGGACATAGAAACCCACATATCACTCTTCCAAGAGTTACACCAAGGAAAATAAAGAAACCGGTGATATAATACGTAAATTTATATTTTGAAGATCCTACCACTGCCTGAAATGCCCCAATTGGACAAGCTCCAGAAGCAGCAGGACAAGAATAACAGTTTAATCCAGGAACACAGACCGTTTTACCATTCCCTTGATAAATTCTTCCTTTAAAAAAATTCGGAATATGGATGTTCGTTAACAATGTAGCTACAGCCTGTATCCAGCCTCGCATCTTAGCGATTACTTTTGATTTGTTCTTATCCAATTCCAACACACTCCATACATAACTTAATTGCTTTATTCAGCACTACAGCAGCTTCTCCTCTTACAGCCCCATACCCAATCATCAATAGTCCTGCAATCAGTAAACCAAACTGTATCATTCTTCGATATTTCAAGATACACAACTCTCCTTTCCTGCATATTTTTGTCTTGACTGACCTGTCTACTTTGGTATTGTACAATAGTAGTTGTAAAATCTTTGTTAAGCAAAGGGAGAAAATATTTTGAGATTATTAATTATTGAAGATGAAAAAGACATATGCGATACAGTCGCAAAATCCTTGTACAATGCAGGTTATGAAGTAGATACCTGCTATGATGGTAATGATGCAGTGGATTACCTTTTAACAGAAAACTATGACCTGGTTGTCCTGGATTTGAATTTACCCGGTAAAGACGGTATGGAAATATTGAAAGAACTCAGGCAAACCAATGAAGAGACAAAAGTACTCATACTATCCGCAAGAAGTCAGATTGCTGATAAAGTGGCCGGGCTTGATGCAGGAGCCAATGATTACATGGAAAAACCATTCCACCTGCAGGAACTGGAAGCACGTATCCGCAGTCTTACAAGACGTAAATTCGTACAGAAGGATGTCCGTTTACACTGTGGGGATATTCAGTTTGATACAAGAAAGCGCGAAGCTTATGCCGAAGGTATTTGCGTATCTTTGACAAGAAAAGAAAACGGCATTCTTGAATACCTGCTTCTTAACCAGGGGCGACCTGTCTCTCAGGAAGAGCTCATTGAACACGTATGGGATGCCAATGTGGACAGTTTCAGCGGTTCTATCCGTGTACATATGTCTTCTTTAAGAAAAAAACTGAAGGCGGTACTAGGGTATGACCCCATTGTCAACAAAATCGGAGAAGGATATAAGATAGTGGAGGTTAACAAATGAAAAAGATATCTTTGCAGTTAAGGCTCACCATTATCACCACATTGTTTATTGCAGGCATCTGCGGTTGCCTTACCATGTTTGTTTATACCAACGGTGTCTATTATATGGATTCTTTACAGAATGTTGTGGAGTCAAAAAGTGAAGATGAAAGCAATAAAGACTCTGAAAAACTCTATATACGTATTCCCGATGAAGAGTGGCAGGATTTTGCCGATAATTTCTCTGTTCAGGTCTACAACAACAAAGAGGACTATAAAAGAAAAAGTCTTATCTTTTCCACTCTCTTAGCACTTCTTGGAGGTATCATCACCTACTTTATCAGTGGACGTGCCCTAAAACCCCTTGCAGATTTTTCAAAGAAAATAGAAGACGTACAGGCACAGAATCTTTCCGATTCCCGTATAGAAGAAAATAAGGTAAAAGAACTGAATCAGTTAAGTATAGCCTATAACAAAATGCTGGAAAGATTATCAGAAGCTTTTGAAATTCAAAGACAGTTTACCGCCAATGCCGCCCATGAACTACGCACTCCTCTCTCACTTATGCAGGTACAGCTGGATGTATATAATGAAACAAAGCATCCGGATAATGATGACTGTGCCACAAAAACCATACAGATGGTCACTGAACAAAACGAAAGACTGAGTAAGATGGTAAAAACGTTGCTCGATATGAGCGAGCTGGAAACTATCAAAAGAGATGAAAAGATTGAAATTCATGCACTGGTAGAAGAAGTACTGGATGATCTTTCTCCGCTTGCACAAAAGACCGGCATTCAGCTTATCAACAAGTCTGAGGACATTATGCTTTCAGGAAGTGACATTCTTATTTACAGACTTGTATACAATCTTGTAGAAAACGCCATCAGATACAATCATGAAAACGGCACAGTGACGGTCCATGCCTTTCAGGCCCAGAAACGTGTCCATCTCACTGTAGAAGATACTGGTAATGGTATTCCCGAAGAACTAAGAGAAAGAGTGTTTGAACCTTTCTTCCGACTGGATAAATCCAGAAGTCGCCAGTTGGGTGGGGTAGGGCTTGGTCTTGCCCTGGTCAAAGAAATTGTGAGAGTCCATAACGGTACGATTCAGATTCATACTTCACCTGCCGGCGGCACTATATTTGAAGTCATTTTGTGAACATCAGATACTTCTGGTGTTCTTTTTCTATAATCGAGTAGGAGGAATTTCTCTTAAATGAGAAATTCCGACCTCTCACACCACCGTACGTACGGTTCCGTATACGGCGGTTCAATCAACTTAACAAGTAACACACTTTTCGGT
>CAKVLT010000118.1 GCA_934757945.1 uncultured Bulleidia sp.
AAAGAGTACAATTATGCAACTAAATAATTCATTTAGTAATGCATTAATAAGATTTGTTGAGAATATAGATATTGATGAATGTGATGGAAATCAAGAGTTTGTAGTTCGTAACGATGAAAAAATGTCAGAAGATGATCATTATTTTGAGTTGTTGAGTACCTTGCTTGTTCCCTGTTATTCTGAAACTGTCGATTTAGATTCAAAAATCCTGACTGGTAATAAAGAAAATGGTAAACAAATTGGGGATACTTTTGAACTTGTTTGTAACTGTGATACTCGGGAATATCAGAAAACGTGTAGCTTTATAAGTGTTGATGACTTAGTTTCGGATAAGGATAAAGTAATACAGGAATTGAAACAAAAGAAAAAAAAGGGTGGAATTCCTGTTAGCACTATAGTTACGGCAAGTATTGGAAGTCATCACAATCATGTTCAAGAAAATAGAAAAAAGTTTTCGGAGCTTGATGAACTTTCATCACAAAATAAAATTGTATTACGTTTGCTTAAAGAATTGGGGTTGTTTAGAATAATATTTGGTAAGTTTACACCTAACGGAGTGAAAGCAATTGGAACAATGTCAATACAAAATGTTGACTCAAAAGATTCTCAAGACATTGTGACGGTCAATTTTTCCGCTGAAACGCAGATGGTTATTGAAACTTTTTTGTATTTTCCAAAAGGAATTGGTGAATTGTTAAAAAGATATTTTAAGTCGGAACAATTGACATACCAGGCAGTTGAAAATATGATTGAAAAAATAAAATAGTAATGTACAAAAACGTCAATTCTTTACAAAGGTAACCACCAAATAATAATGTGTTTAAATTGATAGGGAGGTGTGGATGTTTTTACGTCAAATTTTATATTCGAAAAATACCTTCAAATCCCAGTTTTCTACTCTGAAAATTAAACTAAATAACCACAGCACAAACCTCTGCTACATGGAAGCCAACAAACTATGAATGTCAACTAGAAAGTGAGCCACGTGCTCGTTTGATTTTGAGCCACTTGTGCTCATTTGAAAGTGAGCCACCTAAGCACCGTTCTTCGAATAATCCAGACGGTAGGAGTCCCCATTCATATCAAGGACATAGGATCTGAATGTAAGACGATCTACCAGAGCTGCCACCATAGCGGTGTTTTCGAAAAGGTTTGTCCATTCCGAAAACGCCAGATTGGTAGTAACGATAGTGCTTCCGCGCTCACTTCTGTCAGCAATAACTTTAAATAACAGTTCTGACTGGAAACGGTCAAAACTTACATATCCCATTTCATCGATTATCAACAGATCGACTTTCTGGATCCTTTTCTCCAGTTTGCCGAGAGCATAGTTGTCCTTAGCTTCTGATAATTCGGTGGATAATGAGGCAGCGTTCTTGAACAGAACACTCTTACCGCTGGCACAGGCCTTAAGACCTATGCCAATCGCCATGTGAGTTTTCCCTCGGCCGGGATTGCCAATCATGACAAGATTTTTCTTCTCATCAATGAACCTGCAGCTGGCAAGTTCACTGATGAACAAATCAGATATCTGACCATCATAGCGGCTGAGGTCCAGTTCATCAATGGTCTTAGTGAATGGAAAGTTCGCCTGCTTTAATCTACGGCGATTGTTGTTTTCCTGACGCTGTTCGTATTCAGTACGCATAAGTTCAAGCAGCAATTCTCCGAATGTACTGTTAGGATCAGCGCGATTCTGGATATTATGATAGCCCGCAAATGTAGGTATCTTAAGCTGTTTGGACAGCAGTTTTATCTGTTCATCTAAAGCGATGTTCATATCAGTTCACCTCCTTTCCAATGCTGAGTGCATCATACTGGTGGAGGTCAACGGGCTGGACGATAACAGGATCAGATATCACAGCTTTTGATTCTACTGTTTTAGCAGCAAAATGTTCTAAAAGATTTATGACATTATCATGTTTTTTCTGTGCTTTCAGTTCTTCCAGAACTTCTGGTGGAATGTTCTGTTTAACCGGAGCAGCATCGAAGATTGCTCTCGACCGCTGCCTGAGCAGAGGCATGTAATGATCTAAATGATAGGAAAACAGATTTTTACCAACAAGTCTTGTATGGGTCGAAATCAGTTCTCCCTTGTAATATATTTCCACTGTTTCCGGATAACCTTTGATGCTGACTTCATATCCAACATATTTTACCGGAACAGAATATGTATTTGTTTTGAAGCGAACTGTAGAAAATGCGTTTACACGTACATTCATACATCTTGCGGTTTCAAAGACATATGGAGGAAGTCTGCGAAGAAGATGTTTTTCTTCTTGAAACATTTCTCCTACAGTTGCTTTCTTTCCGCGGATTTTATGATTTTCATATTTTAAGCATCTTGCCAGGAGTTCATAATTCAGTTCCTGCATGTTCGTTACTTTTGGTACCGGCACGCATATGTTGCGGCGAGCCCAGCCAACGAGGCCTTCAACAAGACCTTTTTCATGACCTTCAGCAGGATTGCAGAATACGGCATCAAAACCATAGTGAGCACTCAATACAGAATATCCTTCCTGCATTCTGGCATGTGCACCGAAGCCTTCTTTGACTGCAACTTTACCATTGTCAAAGATGACTCTTGCAGTGGTGCCGCCTAGGATGTCGAAGACATTAACGAATGCATCCAGAAAACTTTCTTCGTTTTGACGTCTGTATGCAAGAACTACAGGGCGACAGCTGTAACACAGTCTAGCGCAAAACAGATTTACTATAGTTTTTTCACCATTGAGATAGACTGTGGCTTCACCCCAATCGACCTGGATTGCATCAGCAGGATCAAACTGAAGTGGAACAAATGCCTGTGGCATCTTGCCACGGATCTCATGGACAGCACGTCTAATTGTAGATTCGCCGCCTTCGAACCCTTTTTCTTCAACGAGGCGGTCATAAATTCTTCTTGCTGTATGTCGTTGTTTTTTCAACCCTTCAGCCTCATCTTCTTCGAGACATGAAGTAATGAAGGCAAGAACGTCTTCGGTAAGTACTGATGCTTCACGTTCAGGAGTTTTACGCTCCCAGGGGACTTTCTCGCCTTCGCAGTACTTTTTAACGGTATTGCGGGAAATACCCATTGATTTGGCAATGCTGCGCTGGCTTTCGCCATTTAGATAGCGTTGCCGGATTTGTTTGTAATCGTTCACTGAAATTACCACCTTTATCACCTCTGAACCTAAGATTAAGTTCAGAGTAATATGAAAGTGGCTCACTTTCAAGCGAGCGTTTTTGCTAAAAGTGGCTCACTTTTAGATTAGCATTTATAATATACTCCGCAATTCGGCTTTCATTCTTTCCTACGGTATCAACGTAATACCCTTTACACCAAAATTCTCTGTTGCGATATTTGTATTTTAGCTCGCCGAATTGCTCATAAAGCATCGTAGCACTTTTCCCTTTGAGATATCCCATGAATTTTGACACAGAATACTTCGGCGGGATCTCTAGCAGCATGTGAATATCATCTGGGCAAACTTCCGCTTCCACGATGTTTACGCCCTTCCATTCATACAACTTTCTGAGAATCTTTCCCACTTCTTCCCTGTGCTCTCCGTAGAAAATTTTTCTCCTGTACTTCGGGGCGAAAACTACGTGGTATTTGCAATTCCATTTGGAATGCGATAAACTATTAATGTCATTCATACCCATTTGAATGTCCTCCTTCGTTATACTTGATTGCAGTTGGCAGACTACACATCAAGTTTAACCGAAGGAGCTTTTTTATTCAAACGTGTAACGTTTCCGGAACCACGCGTCCAACGCGTGGTTTTGCCCATACAAGAAAAGCTCCTGCAGGCTACGCAGGAGCAAACTTTCATCTTATGAAATTGCAAATTATCTCACAGGCTCGCTCGTTTCTTTTACCTTTATTCGGGTCGGAACCGCAAGCAGCTCTCTTGTCCGCAGCGCAACCTGCTTTTCGATCGCGGTCAGCCGTTCTTCCGGCAGGTTCATGGACGGGTGGCGCGTAATGGCAAGCCCTAAATCATTGATTTTATGGGCTTTTTCTTTCAATTGCTGTCTTTTCATTAAGAAAAATTTATCACATCTCGCTTCTCTTTGCAAAGTAGTTTTATATGAATTTATAACGCAGAGACTGCAAAGTATACACCTACCTTGCAGTCTCTTTTACATCAATTTATGTTCCTGAAATCATTGATGTC
>CAKVLT010000119.1 GCA_934757945.1 uncultured Bulleidia sp.
CCTAATATCTGAAATCCATAATCATCAAAATATCGATATCCATTTTTATCTCTTACACATGGCAAGATGCCCATATCCACGTATCCATGAATTGCCTGTGATGAAATTTTATAGACCTTAGCCAGTTGTCCCACTGTATATCTCATACTATCCTTCTCCTGAATTTTTTTTGAAATAAGAAATGAACCTGTATCTTAAAATTGATACTTGTAATAAAAAGCGCAAATAAAGATAAAAGAGAAAATTCTTCAAGGATAAGAATACTTCTAAAATATCCTTACAATCCTTCATTACTATTATGGTAACACACTATGAATAGTAATCTAACATTTGTGTTCAGAAAAAATAAAAGTCCGCTGGAATTACCCACCGGGCCAAAACATTCATCATAGAAACTTTGCTTCTCATTAAGCACTCTTAAAAGACATATTCTTTTACTTCTGCATTCTGAATACCAAATGCTGCAAATTCCTGATTACTCATATCTTGAAAATAAGATTCTACAATTCTGGCAATTCCATTATGTGCTACAAGAAGATAGGTTTTATCTGATTCTTTCTTAAGATCATCGATAAGATTATAGACTCTCTGCCCTGTTTTCATCATAGATTCCCCACCACCAAAAGTGTCTGTAAAATTTTCTTTTGCTTTTTTAAATGCTTCTCCATTTCTTGCAGTACCTTCCCATTTACCGAAATTCTGCTCAATCAGCCGTCTTTCTATTTTTACAGGCACATTAATAATGCGAAAAATTTCCATAGCAGTATCATATGCTCTGGATAATGGTGAAGTAAGAATTTCATCGATATGTACTTCTCCTCTGTCTATCTTCTCCTTTAGTAACCGCGCGGTATTTTCAGCCTGTTTATGACCTTGTGGTGTTAATGGACTGTCTGTCACTCCACATATTTTATTTTCAACATTCCATTCTGTCTGCCCATGTCGTACAAAGTAAAATTTTCCCATATAAAATACACTCCTGATAAATTATACAATTAGTAAACAGGATTAGAATCCTGAAATTAACGAAGAATTATTCAGAAGATTCTGGACAGGCATTTTTCACCTCAAGTAATAACATAACCAAAGCGATTCCCAGAATCAGATGACCTATACCTGCAATACCTGATATTGATGCATTCAGTCCTGCAGATAAAGAATTCTGAGCAATAATCTGAAAAACACCTCTGACTATAAGCATGATGACTGTCAGATTTAATCCAGCCTGATAAGCAAAGATAAGACGTTCTGACTTCTTAGTCATAAATGTGATGTTCTTTTCCAGTAATGCAAGAATTAAAAACATAAACATCCCCAGAATAAAATAATGTGTATGTACAACTGAAAGTGTTGTATAAACGGCTCTGAATAATGGATTGTGTGGGTCTAAATGATGGAATGGGTGGCTCTGAATGCGTGGAATACTCACCACTCCACAGATCATCAGGTCTTTCATCTGAGGTCTTCTGATAACGTGAAAGAATACAAATTGCTACACCTGCAGTAATCATACCTATACTAAATAGCATTTTTATTAACCATTTATGCATATGTTCCTACTTATGAAATATATATTATATTTCTGGAAAATGATCCTTTAATTGTTCTACATTAGACATAAGAACATAAAAAACTCTGCCATAATAGGAATTATTCACAATTCTTCCATGATCAAGCACCTGTACTTCACTGCCGTCTTTTCTTAAAAAAGAGAAACTGACATAATCATTGGAATGTCCTTGCCCGGCATTGATCTGCTGCCATATACTTTCCTCCACTCTGTCCCGATCTTTTTGACAGACTAGATTTCTGAATCTTCTATCTGTATATTCAAAGAACTCTTTCATGCTGTAACAACCTGCAAGACACAGCATCTCATCATTTGCAAACAATAAAGTATCATCACAAGGATCTGCTTTGTAAATCAAAAAAGCTCCAGGAAGATTTTCTGATACGTCCTTCAAAGCAAATCCCAATTGTGATCTGATTTCCTGGTTACCTGCTGTAAATGCATTCAGGCCATTCTTTCCATTCAGTTTTACCTGATAAAGAGCACCATCAGCACACCTCATTAATTCCTGTCTGGTTGTCGCATGTGTAGGATATTCTGCATAACCAAGGGAAATTGTGAATGGATGGGTTTCCTCTTTATACACAAAATATTTAGGTTCCATCACAAACTTTTCCAGAGTTTCTTTTACAGACGCACATGTTTCATGCGGCAGTAACAAACAGAATTCATCCCCGCCATTTCTTCCGATAATAACCTCTGATGAAAAGATATTTTTCATACACTTAGAAAGATTTTGTAATGCAGTATCTCCAGAAAAATGTCCATACATGTCATTGATGAATTTAAAATTATCAATATCCAGTTCAGCCACTACAAAAGTACTGTTTTTGTTCTTTTTTATAAAAGTATCTACCTGTTTATCATAACCGGAACGATTATAAATATTCGTCAGTTTATCTGTCTGAGACAATCTGCTTAATATCATTTTCTTTTCATGCAAAATATAGATAGTAACACCTAATAAAGAAAGTAAAATCGTAAACGGTATACCAATACACCATAATTTAAAGAGTAAGTCAGTATTTTTCCAATCACCGACAGGTGCAACATCCAGTTCCATGTATCCCCCTGAAATTCAAATGAAGCGGAAACGGGATCTTTCAGAGTATCCGATGAACCATACACATATACAAAGTCAGATTCCCATGGAGAAACTGTTTTCTTTAAAGAATATGCATATCCAAAATCCTGTAAGGATTCTACAGATTCAAAGAATATCTCAGGGACTCTGATGATAACGATTGTAAATCCCCAAAAATTCTTCTGACCATTATCCTCAAGAAAAACTGGATTACGTATCGCTATACCGCTTCCACCCTGTTTTAAAGAAAAAGGTCCTTGTAATACAGCGATATCATTATCTACAGCGTATTGCACATAATTTTTTCTTGCTTCATCATGTAAAAGATCTATCTTGCCTGACTGATTACCATCTTCAGGATATATGTTTGTCACAACACCTTCAGGTGCTATTTGAATGCTCTCAATACTATCTGAAAACAGGTTTTCCGCCACTTCATAAAATTTATCACATTGTCCATCTTCACTGATAATGATCTGTTCCAGGCTTTCAGTAATAGCCATACCGGCATTAAGATTATGCATAATCTGATTGGAATACGTACGTGCATTTAATTCACATTTTTCTTTCTGTACAGACAAATCTTTCTGCTATATTTTATTAATAAAGATTTTAAGAAAGAAACATCCAACACACATTTCTACCAGGAATAAAGTCATTATCTTTTTATAGAAATCAGATTTCTTTTTTTTCATATTTCCCACACTTCTTCCATCATAAAATCAAAATAAATTGCTTTTTAGCAAAAATCACAATTCATTTTAATCCGTTTATCAGTATACACAATACGATTTTTTGAAAAAAAAGTTAAAATTTCATAAAACAATATAAGGTATTTCTAAATTGGGGGATATTAAGTACATCCCCTTTATTTATGGGATATTCACGCTTTATTGCTATTATCAAATATGGTAAAACATGAATATAAGTATGCGTAGAGTCATATTTTTTAAGGTAATTTATTTTCCATGGCTACAACGGATGAATTGATAAAACAATTAAGAGATAGGGCTAAATCAGGCAAAAGAGGATCTAAAACTGCTGCGAAAGCCTTTGTAAAGGATGCTAAGCCTTTGACCGCTGAATTATGTGGCATTGAAGTCAAGTGTCCTAAATGCGATTCTGACAATTATGTCAAAGATGGTGAAGGAAGATTTAAGTGTAAGGACTGTGGTAAGAAATTCAGATCCGCTTCTGGCTCTCTTTTATCTGGATATGCTTTCAATTTTGATGAATGGCTCAAAATAATTGATTGCGTATTATCAGGCAGAGAAAATTCTAAGTTTATTGGTGCTGTTAAATATTCGATGAGTGCCAAGAAAGCCTGGCTTTTAAGAATGAAGATATTGAGTTCATTCTCAAGAATGCCTCAACCTGTTTTAAGTGGTATTGTTCAGGTGGATGGTACATACTTTAGAGAAAGCGTAAGCGTCAACCATAACCCGTCTTTAAAAGATATCTCTGATACAGGATAATACAATCAGTAAAGGAGATATCTTT
>CAKVLT010000120.1 GCA_934757945.1 uncultured Bulleidia sp.
GTTTTTGGAAATAGTTTCCTATAATTCTTTCCGTATTGAAAATGGTAATAAACGCTTTAGGATCAACCGCCTTGACAGCATCAGTTACCTCTTTTAACTGATACGTATTAATAGTTGTCAATAACAGCCAGTGTTCCTGATCAGTATATCCACCTTCACATTTAACCTTTGTAATACCGTGACGACATGTATGGAACATAGCCTGACATACCTCTTCCGGTGTATTGGTAATAATATGCAAAGAGGTCAGTCTGTATCTTTTATGCAGTTCATTGATAACCTGCGTGGAAACAAACTGGAAAATAATGGAGTACAGTGCACTCGTCCATCCGTAGGTTAATCCTGCTATAACAAGAACAAGAGCATTAGCAGCCATGATATAATTCCAGATAGGTCTGTTAAACTTCATGGAAAAATAAATAGCTATAAAGTCAGTCCCACCGGAGCTGCCATTATTTCTTAAAGCAATACCAATGGAAGCTCCATTAATCAGCCCTCCGAAGACTGCAATCAATAACATTTCATGTGTAATAGGTGCTACCTGAATCACTTCTGTAAAAAACGAAGTTAAAGAGAACCAGAGAAATGAATACAGGATAAACTTATGTCCTATATATCTGAAGACTACAACAGTGACAATAATGTTTAAAGTGAAATAAACAACACCAAACGAAATATCGATTTGACAATAAGTATCCAGCAGACCTGAAATCAATCTGGAAATACCAGCAAATCCACTAGGAAATAAATTTCCGCTTTTTACAAAACTGTTCATTCCAAAAGAATATAAAAAAGATGAAAATACCATAGCAAGAACATACTGTAAGTCCTTCTTTGTAAAATTCATCTTATGAATATCTTCACGTACTGCCTGTTTTAAAGTCATTTCTTTACCCCCAGAACATCCATCAGTGGATGTGAGTCATTATAAGAATGGATATAATCCATAAACTGCCTGCAACGCTTCATTTGATTCTTAATAATACGTATATCAACAGCAACATCTATTTTACATCCATCATAAAAAGAAACAACACTATTATTCTCATTCTTACTGTGTACATGATATAGTGTTCCGTAATTAATCCAGATGCAGTCTTCACGTTTTTCAGAAAACAGAGGAAAGTATAAATGACTTAAAGCTTCGGAAATCAAAACAGCGCCTTTCTGACAGGCACCGGTAATATATTTGAAAGCTTCAACTCTTCCCTCATAAGAACTGGCAAAATGCATAACAATGTCATTAAAATACACTACAGGTTTTACAGGCACGTATTCTCGATGATCTTTGAAAACCAGAACAGTTTTAGAAAGTGTATTGTCATAATACACCATGTGAGGAAACTGCATAGATTACTCATCCCCACCACAACATGAGTCCCCTTCACAGGAACACTCACAGTTGTCATCCCCACAGAGAATCTCCAGAGCACGAAAATCAATAGCCTTTCCCTCGATCTCTACTTTTGCACCCTTAGGCAGCTCTTTTACTCCAACAACAACTCTGGAAGGATAAGGTTCTTTAAACATGGAACTGTAAGCTTCATTCATCTTATCATAGTCCTGCATATCTGTAAGATAAACACGCACATTCACAAGGTAATTGACATCCAGCTCCACTTCATCAAGAATGGCATTCAAATTCTTTAAACATTGGACGGTCTGTTCATACACACCGCCATCAACAATCTGATTGGTAGATGGATCAACAGGTAACTGACCTGAAAGATACACATAATCACAAATTTTCAAAGCACTGGAATACGGTCCGATTGCCTCAGGGGCATTGTTACTGGAAAGACACTTTTTGATCATAGATTTTTTCCTCCATCTATATCAGATATCATAGTCATCATCAGTATTTGCATCATCCTCATTGAGATCTGTAAGAAAAGAATAATATTTTTCTTCTCTTTCCTGTGCTTTTTTTCTGTGATTCTTATCAGACATGGAAAAAATCTGATAAAAACCAATAAAGGTAAAAAGTACCAGAACAAATAAAGATAGATAATCACTTAACGATTCCAACATAGATATTCTCCATTCACATTATTCTATAAATGTCTTTCCTTGTCTATTCACATGCTCAATGTGTATGTTCAGGGTAATTCTTTAAAAAATCATGCCCTTTGATGACTTCTTCTCTGGATAAACCTGCATATTCTTTTTGTCTCAATACTTCATAGGTAACTAAAGCTACACAGTTTGAAAGATTCAGACTTCTTGCGTCTTTTACCATAGGAATACGAATCAAAGAATCAGTATGTTCTTTCAAAATATCCTTGGCAATACCTGTACTTTCTTTCCCGAAAACCAGATAAATATCTTCATCTGTCTCAGTATAGTCATAGGCATCAGGTGTTTTATCCGCATATCTTGTCACAAAATACATTTTTCCTGTATTTTCTTTTTCAAAAGCATCCCAGTCAGGATACGTTTTCCAGTTCAGTGCCTGCACATAATCCATACCTGCTCTTTTTAAATGTTTATCATCAAGCTGAAATCCCAATGGTTCAATCAGATGCAGATGACAGTTAAATGCCATGCATGTACGCATGATATTCCCCGTATTTGCCGGAATTTCAGGTTCATATAAAACTACATGTATCATACACGTTTTCTCCTTTCTAACACTTCTAATACTATTCTGATAATCACTATGCCGCTTAAAGTAGTCAGCATGATACGTAAAACAAGATGAAAGAAGAAATCACCTGGAAACATATTGATCATCAAAGAGGTATTAGGGTCCAGCAGCCATAAATCATTTGTAAATAAAAGCTCATGGAACGTGTACCAGAAACCCTCAAAGTCAGCTACCACCCAGATACCTGTCAGCATCAGAAATACAACAATTATCTGTGTGCTGTATTTTAATCCGAACTTTAAATTTTCCACACACGATCTGCTGTTTTTGAAAAATAACAGTATCAGCAAAAGAATGCCTGCAATCCCAAATATATCACGTACCATCATGGCATAATGATACAGATTTCTTACATCGACCATGTGTTCTTTTTCACGGTCATTGAATACTTCTCTGTCTTCCCCGTCTACTGTGGCATAAATTTCCATGGAATCAGTTTTATCCTCAAGATAGTCAAATAATATATCCGTGGATGCCATCAGATCTTTCATGGACATCTTTATGGAAGATGGTATATTGGCCTTTGCATATTCTTTCTTATAAAAAGATTTGTTAAAACACCAGTACTGTACACTGCTCAGTAACATGCACAGAATAAGACAGATGAAGCTTAAAGTAGAAAGTACCTTACTTATTCCTTTCATCCATCCATGCCTCAAATCTTCTGATGGCTTTTCCTCTGTGAGAAATTGCATTCTTTTCATCTTTAGTCATCTCAGCCATAGTCTTCTGTAATGGTGCATAATACACAATAGGATCATATCCAAAACCGTTTTCACCCTTAGGTTCTTTAGCAATTTCGCATTCCACAATATCGCAGAATACTACAGGTTCTTCATTTGGTCTTGTGACAGCAATAGCACATGTATAATGACAGTTACGATTGGATTCCTTCTCCATTCTTTCAAGAATCACTCTGTTTTTATAGTCATAGGAAGTATCATGGCCTAAATATCTTGCACTGTGAATACCTGGTTCTCCTCCAAAAGCATCAATACTGAGACCGCTGTCATCAGAAATAGCTTCAATTCCATATCTGTCCGTAACAGACTGTGCCTTTATTACAGCATTTTCTTCAAAAGTAGTTCCGTTTTCTTCTATTACAGGCATATCCGGAAAATCTGCAAGACTTTTTACTGTATATCCCATAGGTTCCAGCATTTCTTTAAATTCTCTGATTTTACCTTTGTTTGTACTTGCCACAACAATTTCTTTCATACTCTTTGGTATATATAAATCAGCTCATCCAGCTGAGTTAAATCTATATACATCTCCTTTCTCTTCCGGCTTAGTATCGGCCC
>CAKVLT010000121.1 GCA_934757945.1 uncultured Bulleidia sp.
TTTGGCTTTTTTAGAGTAAAAGAAGGAGAAAAAGAGGTTAAACCTGGTATTTCAAAATGAAAAGTAGCTTTAAACACCTCATCAGATTCTTCTATTGTGTAATCCTTGTAATAAAAATCAGTATATTGTTTTCTAAGTATTGTATATTCCATATCATCACATTCCTTTTTCTAACAGTGAAATTACCTGAGATAAGTCTTCTACAGTATACTCTATATTTTCAGACATTTCTTCATCCGCCTGAATCATATCTTTAATCCAGCAGGAGTGCATTCCTGCATTTTTAGCAGCCTGCAACCCTTGTTTGGAATCCTCAAGAACCAGACATTCATTCGCGGCAACGCCTAATAAAGCACCACCTTTCAAAAATATATCCGGTGCGGGTTTGGCAAGCTTTACCATGTCTCCTGTAACAACAGCATCGAATTCCAGAGGGATGGAAACAGTAGATAGTAGTGTACGGACATATTCCTGACGGCTGCTGGAACATACTGCAATGCGATATCCATTTTTTTTAAGGTAAGTATACAATTCCAACAGGCCTTTCTTATTCAAACTGTCTTTTGGAAAACTGCTCCAATACTGCAGATCAAATCTTTTCTCAGAAGCAATCTTTCGAATCTGCTGGATTCCATGAATAGAATTAAAATACTCTTCCACCTTAGGACCACCACTTCCTGTAATCGTTTCAAAAAAACCATCTGGTAATTGAAAATGATATTCCTCTGCCACTTTTTTCCATATAGAGATAGCATAATACTCTGTATTAAACATTAAACCATCACAATCAAATAATACTGCTTTCATGTACACCTCCAAAATAAGCAGCCCTGAGGCTGCTTATGATTTTTTATGCGTTAATACCCGTAAAAGTATATTCGTCTAATTCTTCTTTATATTCCTTCTTCTTTTTCTTTTTAGAATTCTTGGTATGGTTCTTGTAGAAAAAGCGCCATACTTTTGTTGCAAGGAAGATAGAAGAGAAAGTACCTGCAATCAATCCAATTAACATGGCAAACATGAATGTGAAGATGGAATGAGAGCCAAGTGCAAGTAAAACAATCACAGGAATCAGCGTTGTTACAGAAGAGAATAAAGACATCTTAACTGTCTCATTCATAGACTGGTTCACAACATCTTTCAGATATTCCTCTGAAGTAGCTGCTTTCTTATTCTTCATATTTTCTCTGATTCTGTCAAAAACAACAATAGAGTTATTGATAGAATATCCAATAATCGTCAGTAAAACAGAAATCAGCTCTGTATTTACTTCCAGACGGAAGATACAGAAAACAGATAATACAATCAATACATCATGAATTAATGCAACAATACAACCTGCTGCGTATTCCCATTCATAACGAATCGTAACATATGCCATCATGGCAATCCAGGCAACGATAGTCAGAATAATCGCATTGTGTACAAGATCTCTGCCTACCACCGGAGTAACAACATTATCTCCAGGTTCCTGCCCGTACTTATCTTTGAAATCAGACTTGATGGAAGTTAATTCTTCTGTTGTAAGACTATCTTTTGTAATAGCATATACAGTGGTATCACCTGAAGACTGATAAGAGAAATTTGTGTATCCAAGTGTTTCCATTTCAGAGGAAACATCATCAATGGTAATTGGCTCTGCAGAAGATATAGTTAATTTTGTACCTGAAGCAAAATCGATACCAAGATTCAGGAACCCATTTCCTTTTGCAGTATTCACTGCACCACAGATAATAGCAATTGCAAGAATAGCTGTAGAAATACACATAAACAGATTGGAGCGTTTTACGTAATCAAATTTAGGGAATCCAAAATAGAATTGCTTTTCACCCTTTTGAACATCTGGAATCTGAGTTTTTTTGACACTGAACCACTGTGGCTTATCATCAAATAAACCTGTACTTACTACAGAAGATAATAACCATTTGGAAACTGCAACATTAATACATAATGTCATCAGAACAGTAATAAGCAGCATGGTTGCAAATCCTTTAACCGCACCATTACCCCAGACATACATAATTAAAGCTGCAATTAATGTAGTAAACTGAGCATCAAAGATAGCACCAAAGGAAAGCTGCTGGCCCTGTGCAACAGAGTTTCTGACACTGTGGCCTTTGTACAATTCTTGACGGATACGTTCATTGTTGATGATATTGGCATCCACTGTCATACCAACACCTAAAACCAAAGCACCAATACCGGACAGTGTAAAAGTAGCACCCATCAATGAGTAAATACCAAATACTGCCCAGATATAAACACATAGCATAATGGAGGATAATACACCCAGCATTTTATATACAGCAATCATGAATACCATAACCAGAGCAATACCTACAGCTCCTGCTATGGCTGTTTTCTGTAAAGCATCCTGACCAAACTGTGCGGAAACGACATTACTTGAAATTTCTGTAAGTTTTACAGGAAGAGAACCGGAATTGATCAGATTAGCCAGAGTCTTAGCCTCTGTTTCTGTAAAGTTACCGGAAATGACACAATCCCCGTTAATAGCTGCAGAAACTGTAGCAGCGGATATATATTTAGGTTCTTTACCCTGATTCGCTTTTACTGCTTCTTCTGCATAACTGTCACCATCTTCATAATCTAACCAGATAACCATGACATTGGAACCAGAAGCCTTCTTTGAAATAGTTGAAGTGATTTCAGAGAATTTAGCAGTATCCTTAATTTTTAAAGATACAACGGGTTTACCATCCTGATAATTTAAAGATGCGCCGCCTTCCTGTAAAATACTGGAATCAGCAAGTTCATTATTATCTACATCTCTGAATGTAAGATTTGCTGTAGTACCAAGCATCTCTCTTGCACTGTCCTGATCCTGAATACCTGCAAGCTGAATACGGATACGGTTATCACCTTCTACCGTGATAGATGGTTCTGACACCCCCAGAACATTGACACGTTTGGAAATACTGTTTGTAACAGCAGTCATGTCAACATCAGCACCTTCATTCAGTGGATCAACCTGATATAAAATTTCAAATCCGCCCTGAAGATCCAGACCTAAATTTAAGTTGTTTTTAATGCCATTAAATGTTGAGGCTATTAAAGCTGCAGCAATGATGACAAAACCAAAAAAGTAAAACAACCCCTTTTTATTTGTTTTCTTCATACTATTTTTTTCCTCCTAGTATATCCATGAAATCAGATAGATTTCCTGATGCACCATCTTTTACCGCCTGAGTAGACATAAATCGTACAAGGTCATCCGCTTTAACATTGAGAATATCTCTTGCAGCCTGACTTAATGTCTTAGGAGAATTGCGCTTCCAGAGTAACTTTTTTAAATACGCTTCCAGATCATCATATTCTAATGTTGGAAGATCATTTCTCTGAATATCTTGCATTCTCACAACCATGAGAGTTTGAATAGATTTATTTTCAACATTCCAATCTTCTCTAGGCATGTGCTTTCCTCCCGACAGTTTCTTTATTATAGCAAAACACAGTAAGCAAGCACAATCAAAAAAAGAGGTATGTACCTCTATAATATAGCAAGCAATAAGCCAATTCCAGCCAAAATAGCTTCCACAAACCAGAACATATGCACAACCTGTGTTTCAGGCATGCCTTTGATACGGAAAGCAAAATGAATAGGTGTATAAATAAATACCTTTTTATGGCGAATCTTGACGCTTGAAATCTGAATAATCACGCTCAAAGTATCCAGAACAAAAATGCCTCCAATAAAAATGAGCGCTATTTCTTTATGTAACACCATGGCAAGTGCTGCAAGTAATCCACCAAGAGCCAATGATCCTGTATCTCCCATAAATACCTGGGCTGGCTTTTTATTGTAATACAGATATCCAAAAAGACCTGCGATGATATTGATAATCAAAACCGTGATTCCAAACTGTTGTTCAAGCACAGAAATG
>CAKVLT010000122.1 GCA_934757945.1 uncultured Bulleidia sp.
TCCGTATGTAATTCTATGTTATATTCCTCTTTGACTTTCTGCTGAATTTCTTTAACTAAAGCAAGATAGTCATCTGCTTTGGCATTACCAAGATTCACAATAAAATTACAATGCTTCTCAGACACCTGTGCATTACCGATACATTTTCCACGATATCCGATGCCTTCCACTAAAGCCCAGGCATTCTGGCCTTCAGGATTACGGAAAACAGAACCACAGCTTGGCTTATCCAATGGCTGAGACTGCATGCGTCTTTCCCTTCTGGATTCCATTCTTTCAGAAATTTTATCTACAGACTTATATTCCATATGAAACTCTGCCGCAAGAATGATCCAGTCTCTGTGCGACTGAAATATACTGGAACGATACCCAAACATGCATTCTTCATTTGACATCCACACAAAATTTCCATCTTTATAGACAAGAACTCTTGTCAGAATTTCCGATATACTTGATTTATATGCACCGGCATTCATAAAAATTGCGCCGCCGATAGTTCCAGGTATTCCCGAGGCAAATTCCAGTCCACTCAATCCCTGTTTCATAGCATTCACCGCAAGTGAAATAATAGAACATCCCGCCTGGGCAAGAATGGAATCCTGTGCGAAATAGTATTCATCCAGATATCTGTCCAGACGGATAACCGCACCGTGATATGGCTTATCTGAACATAATAAGTCACTGCCTTTTCCCAGAAACTTATATTGTATATTCTCTTTTTTTAATAACTGAATCAACCCATCCAGCGCCAGATCATTTTCCGGGTAGCATACATAATCGATTGGTCCTCCAATACGTAATGTAGTCATCTCACGAAAAGAGCGGCCTGTTTCTACTTCACATAATTCATTTAATCTTTTTAATAGGTCACTCACCTTTAACCAACTCCTTTATCCATGCATAGATATCGTAGGCAGCACGAGGTTTTCCCTGCTGTCTGGATAGCTCTGCCATCTTATGTAATGTATCTGTATCTCTCATTAGATTATTGACCATGTCCGCCAAGTTCTCTTTTGTAAGATCTTTCTCTTCAATCATTTTAGCCGCACCAGCCTTTACAAGTTCCATTGCATTGTAATACTGATGATTATTGGCAACATGCGGAGAAGGAATCAACACTGAAGCCACTCCTTCTGCTGTGATTTCTGCCATGGTTGTTGCTCCAGCTCTTACAACCGCCAAAGCACAACCTTTTAGCATCACTTTTCCGTCAATAAAATCTACAATGTGAATATGGTCATTGGACTTTGTCCTGTAAGTATAGTCATTAGCCTTTCCACAGGCAATCAATACCTGATACTCATCTGAAAACAGCTCACAGGCTTCATCAATTACCTGAGATACCGTTTCACTTCCAAGTGAACCCATCATAAATACGACATAAGGAACACCTTTTTTCAAGCCATAAGATTCTGCAAGTTCTTCATCAAATGCTGTTTCACAGGCAAGAGTGCCTTCAGGATTTCCAAGCAACCTGATTTTTTCTGAAGGCATCTGAAGTTCGTTACTTGCATAACATGTCGCAATCCCCTTGGCTTTGGATGCCAAAAAAACATTTGCTTTACCGGCATAGGAATTCTGCTCCTGTAACAGTACAGGAATATGCAGAGAATGTGCAGCAAGAACCATCGGAACACTGATGTAATTGCCAAATCCGACCACAATATCCGGTTTTTCTTTCTTTAAAACTTTTTTTGCTAAGGTATAGGCTTTCATGATAGAACAAACACTCTGTACCTTGGCTTTTATACCAGCTGTCATACCCGACATAGGTGCGCCATAAAATTTATACCCTTTTTGCGGTATCAGAGTACTTTCCATACGATTACTGGATCCCCAGAAAACAATTTCTGCAGAAGGATCTTCTTTTTTTATAATTTCTGACAAAGCCAGAGCCGGATAGATATGTCCGCCTGTTCCGCCAGTTGCTATCATCAACTTCATGTATATCGACCTCTCAAAGATTTTACCATACTCTAACAATAAAACAAAAAGCTTTACCACAATGGCAAAGCTTTGTATATCAGTCTACATATTGATGAATACGTTCCCAGATTTCATCAATCCCCTGTTTATTTAACCCGTTATATGGTAACAATACTGATTTATTAACCTGTAAGGTATTGGCAATCTTAGTGCAATTCTGCAACATTGCAGAACGTGTTAACTTGTCAACCTTTGTCAGTACAACAAGGATAGCAAGATGCGCATGTTTTGCATACTCAATCATGGCTATATCATCCTGGTTAGGAACTCTTCTGCAGTCCATTACCAGTACCATGGCTTTTAACTGCTCTCTTTCTTTGAAGTACGGGTCAATGATACGTGCAAATGTTTTTGCACTTTCATTGTCACTTTTTGCATAGCCATATCCCGGAGCATCTGTAAAAATCATCTGATTGTCAATAAGAAAGAAATTTAATAACCTTGTCTTACCCGGTGTTTTACCGGAATACGCAAGTTGCTTACGATTAACAAGATTATTAATCAGTGTACTTTTACCCGCATTACTTCGTCCGGCAAAAATCACTTCAGGATATTGTGTATCAGGCCATTGTGCTCTGCTGGCTCCAGAAACCAGAAATTCCGCTTCATGGTACTGCATTATCGCACCAACGCTTCCTTTAATACCTGAGACATCGTTTCTACAGGTACAAATGTAATGGTATCCTTAACAGCCTGAGGAACCTCATCAAGATCCCTGACATTTTTCTTTGGAATCAGAATCTTCTGAATCCCTACTCTGTGAGCAGCAAGAGATTTCTCTCTTAATCCACCAATAGGTAATACATTACCACGTAATGTCACTTCACCTGTCATGGCCAGACTTGCATGTACAGGGGTATTGCTTAATGCAGAAACCAAAGCAGTAGTCAATGTTACACCGGCACTCGGACCATCTTTTGGCACTGCTCCTTCAGGAACATGAATATGAATATCATGTTTTTCAAAATACTTTGGATCAATTCCAAATTCAGATGCATGTGCCTTAACATAGTCTAACGCAATTTCAGCAGATTCCTTCATGACATCACCAAGCTTACCAGTTAGTACCAGATTACCCTTTCCTTCAAAGGAATTCACCTCAATAGAAAGTACATCACCGCCAAAAGAAGTATAAGCCAGACCTGTCACAACACCAATCTGGTCTTTCTTTTCCTTTGATCCGTACTCAAACATTTCCTTACCCAGTTTTTCATTAATCCACTTCTTAGTAACTGTAACGGACTTTTTACCATCATTCAAAATGGAAAGTACAGTCTTACGACATAATGAACCAATAACTCTCTCTAATTGTCTTACACCTGCTTCTCTTGTGTAATGACGAATCAGATATAGAATCTCATCATCTTTTATATGGAACTGTGTCTTCTTCAGACCGTTCATCTTTAACTGTTTTGGAATCAGATGTTCCTTGGCAATAGTAAGTTTATCTATTTCTGTATAGGAAGGCAATTCAATGATTTCCAGTCTGTCCTGTAAAGGCGCAGGAATATTTTCAAGATAGTTTGCTGTAGCAACAAACATAACCTTGGAAAGATCATAGGCTTCTTCCAGATAATGATCTGAGAATAATGCATTCTGTTCAGGATCAAGAACCTCCAGAAGAGCATCACTAGGATCCCCCTTGTAGTCAGCACCCATCTTATCAATTTCATCAATAAGGAATACAGGATTTACGACTCCTGCTTTCTTCATTCCCTGAATAATACGACCAGGTAATGCACCAAGGTAAGTTCATCT
>CAKVLT010000123.1 GCA_934757945.1 uncultured Bulleidia sp.
GTAATATCAATGCATTTCCCCTTTACAGGAGCACAGATTTCATTTACATTTGTATCTTTCTTTTTAAATAAATTGAACATATATACCTCTTTCAAGTTAAAACAATGGAAAGCTTATCTGTTAATGGACTGAGCCATTCTGAACCATGTATGCTGTTTACCACGAATTGCAATAGAATATCCCATAATATTATCCGGATCAGCTACTCCAAGAGTTCCACCTGTATCACCTATATGATGAATATCCGTTCCAGCCTGTTTACATAAAAGTGCAATATTACGTATTGTCTGTACATCACTGCCTTCCTGAGAAGTTCCAATAGATGTCATAGCCAGTTTCCCCAGCTCATGAATTTTATTCACTCTGGAAACAGCCCAGTCCAATGTAATACCCGGAACGGTTCCCGGTGCAGGAATCAATACAATATCAGCACCTGCAGCAACAAATTCTTCGATTTCCGTTGGTGATAAAATATCATTTCCACCCTCTAAAGTGCCGGATGCGTGCATTTTCCCTGCAGCAATAATGACTTTATCATCTACTTCTTTACGGATTTCTTTAATTGCATTGATAATACCTGTATTCGTGACATGTTTTCCAGGATTACCTGTAACCAGTATCAAATCCACACCCATGTCCACTGCTTTTCTTGCATTTTCTGCAGTTGCCGCTCTGCCTTCTACCCACGGTGCAGAATCCGGATTTTCTTCATTTGGATTGACTGCTGGTTCCAGATTAATAGCAATCGGTCTTCCAATCAATTCTTTTAAAACTCGGATAGTATCGTCTGGTTCACATTCAGGCAAACCATAGATAAACGGATTCTGAACATCAAACATATTCAGCAACATAATATCAGAACCCATTGCAGCAGCAAGTTCCGCATTTGTAACTTTATTCAATATGGGTTGTAAAGGTGCAATAATTTCAGTGACTATTGTTCTTCCTTCACTCTTTCTGATTGACTCCAGCAAATCTGCTGATGACATTGCTTTAAATTCTTTTGCAGAAGCTTTTAACACTCTGGTTATCATTTAAAATACCTCTAAGTTCTATCTATATAATACAAATCTTCAAATTCATCAGTCGGCCATATTGGTCGTGGAATTTTCTTATATGGAATCTTTTCAGCTCTTTGAATGGTCGGACCATCCGTCAAGGCCATGTTATGATATGACGTTTCAGGAATCAGATACGTATCCAGATATCCCATCTTCACCACAACAATATCATAATCATGGAAATGCACTCCTGCCTTTTCAAACTGATCCATATTTCCATACTGAACATTCTTATCCATAACAAGAACGTCAATCAACGTGCCATCAATTCTGACAACAGGACATTTACCCAAAGACTTTCCTGCAACCTTTTCATGTCCTAATCCATTATACTCATCGCCAACAGCAATAATTTTACCCTGAATATGCACAGGAGCAGACAACTCATCTTCTCCAACACCAAGATCAAATTCTACTGAATCTCCAATCTGGTGTTTATTTAAATATACATTTGCTTTTGGATCGTTGATACCCGCAATCAGAACTTTTTTATCCGTCACATTCTGTTTTAAAAATTCTCGAAGCATTACTGTATTTTGACCACTTCCACCGGCACCACAGTTATCACCGGAGTCCGTAATTACAGATGTCCTTTTATTTTGCTGTAAAGTATTTCTTACTGCATCCCAAGGTTCATCGTAATTACCACTGAACTTAAATTCTTTATGATGTTCCCATACAAACTCTGAGATTTCATCAGCAACTTTCTCACAGTACTCTCTGTCTTCAGGTTTATTTGGAACAACAACAATAGCTGCTCCTAGTTTATCGTCATCATGACGGATATACCCTACATGCCAGGAAATAGAAAATACTCTTTCATCTTCTTCTGCCTTATCCAGCAACGCATTAATAGATCTTACGGGTTCCATGGCTGAGACACTGCGCTCTCCACCAACCATAATAGGCAGTTTTCTCAAAACAGGTCTCATTGGTCTGCGATTTTTCATAAGATCCACCAGCTTTTGAGCAACAATTCTTTCGGAATCCACCTGGTCACTATGTGGAGATTCACGATAGCAACGTACTATATTCACATTGTCTGTTAATACTCTGGTGACATTTCCATGAGGATCCATAACCATGGCAATAGGCATATATTTACCTACAATTTCACGAATTCTTTTCACAATATGATGTTCTGCAGAAACATCTTCCAGGTCCAGCACTCCACTTGCTCCATGAAATTGTAAATATACTCCATCAATTTCTTTTAAATGTTGTTTTAGAGTTGTCAGAATTTTATTCTCCATAAAATCAAATGCTGTACGCTCAATCATTCCTCCAGGAACACCACCGGCAAGAATAGATGGAATAATCTCAATATTATTCTCTTCAAAAATATCACGAATATGCATTGCATCAATGCATTCATTCCCATAAAGTGTTCTAAAATCTCCAATATCTACTGTTTGAGAAACATGCTCATTACATTCAAATGTAAGATGTGCAACAAATACTTTCATATCGTTTTATTTTCCTTTATTTCTTTTCGTCATTAAATCCTAATACAAGAGCCAAACCGAAGGAAACTGCTAATGCAGCAACACAGGAAATAATAGCCGGGAACAGACTCACACCTTCTGCAGCACAAACTGTAAAGAATAATGCATTACCTGTTCCAATAGTAAATGCCTTTAATCCAAATAAACCGGAAAGTAATCCACCAACAAATCCACCAGCCATGTAAGCAATCATAGATTTTTTATATCTGAATAAAGTACCAAAGATTGTAGGCTCACTGACACCGCCGACTGCTAATGTAACAAAGGCAGAAGCAGCACCAGATTTCTCTTCTTTCTTACAACGTACAATGTATGCTAAACCAACACCCATCAATGCATATGTGGCAGAAATAGCACTTAACCAGAACAGATTATCATAGCCATATAATGTGAAGTTATTTAATACAACCGGAACAAGAGCTTTATCCATTCCTAAGCCTACCAGGATGTACCATAAACCACCGATAATACCAATTGCTAATGGACCAACAGCTTTAGAAATACCAACACATGCAGCAGCAATTAAGTCACCAACAAATGTTCCAACAGGGCCTAATAAGCAGAATTCAATTGGGAGCATTACCAATAATGTTGTCAATGGGTTAAAGGCATACTTCAATGAATTTGGCATATGCTCATCAATAAATTTATATACATAAGATAGAATCCAGACTGTCAAAATAGTAGGCAAAATCTGACGTGCATAATTAACCATTGTTACAGGTATGCCATAGATTGTCATACTTCCACCATCAGCAACCAGCTGAACAAAATCCGGATAAATCATTACTGCACATAAGAACATTGCCATTGGAATACTTGTTTTAAAGTGTTTGGCAGCAGACCATGCAATAAAGATAGGCATAAAATAATATCCTGTCTGACCAACCATATTCATAAATACTGCAAAATTACTGTCTGCAGGAATAATATTAAAGATTGTTGGACCCAACAGATTAATCAATAACAGAATCAGACCTGCACCCAGATAGATAGGAATAACAGGGAATACTATTGCAGAAATAGTATTTAAAACTGCATTTGGAATATCTTGTAATGTTAATTTTTTCTTAGTATCCGCTCCATCTAAATTTTCATCAACAATTTCACCCAGTGAAAGACCTGATACTTTTGCA
>CAKVLT010000124.1 GCA_934757945.1 uncultured Bulleidia sp.
TTGATTTTAACTAAGTGGATAGCCACTTCTTTTTGTCATGTCTGCTACATATCATAATGTTTCACACTTTACTCCTTGGAAATTGTTTATTTATAGTATCCATGGATAGAATATCCTGTTACATTTTCTTCGTGTTCTGAGACGATTTAAGATGTGAAGCTATAGGTTTTTTCATTATAATTTATTTCTTATTTCCTGAATTTGTAGTGTTCATTTGCTTAAGATAACAGCTTCTTTCTGTTGATTTTCAGGGAGCTTGACAGGAAGTTCAGTTAAAAGTACTATGAAATTAGATTTACCAGTCTTTATGTATTTTGCTGTTCCTGGAAAGTGAACAGTACCTCTTTGAAATCATACTTTTTTAAAATCTGTACTTGAGTACATTATATTTAAGTTTATTTCAAAGAATCTTCAGTCTTTTCAATTTTAAAAATCATACACAGGAGGTGCAATATGAGTGAAATTACATTGAACAGACTTCCAAAAACATTAGAAGAATTACGTGCAATGCCTGAAGCTGAACTGACTTCACCTGAAGAAGTTGCAGCCTTAACGGTTGCAGTGTTGGCTCAGTATCCTGAAAACCCATCAGAAACAGAAAAAATGCTCGATTTTCTACGTGGCCCAAGACCGTTGAATGGTATAGATAAGCAGTTTATTAAAGATAGATTTCGTGGTAAAGACTATCTGATGCGTTCTTATTTTTCAGGTTCTTCTCCTGAAAATAACTATGCAGTTAAAGTACCATATACAATTGTAGTAACAGAAAATGCTAACAGCAGAAGTCAGTTTTCTGAAGGGTATCTGACTCTTTATATAGCCTGTTCCGGTGCAGACAGTCCAAGACCTGTAAAGCTACGCAATAAACCATCAACAAGGCAATGGTTTCTTTGGGAACAGCAGTTGTTAACTGGTATTCGTATTCCGAAAGAAGCAGATGTATGGGCATAACATCGTTTTTTGGTAACAACACTTCACTTAGTTGAGGTGTTGTTTCATAAGAAGAATAAAACACTGTGTTTTAAATTTTAGAGGTATTTATGTATAACAAAAGGTTTCTGTACTCTTCTTTAGCTTCCTTTATTTTAATGATAGGATGCCCCTTTCTAGCTGTGACTTTTGCAGGTGATAATGGAATGGCTGTATGTTTTCTTCTGTTTTATGCAGTGAATCCTGTTTTTTCGATAATCATCGGTATCTATTCAGGTTTGCATATACAAAAACTGTGGTATCTGCCATTTCTCAATGCCATCCTGTTTCTTGCAGGTACATGGTTATTTTTTGAATTTGCAGAACCGGATTTTATTCTTTATGCTGTTATATATTTGTTCATTGGATTATGTACAATGATACTCAGTTATTTTTTGCATAACAGATCAAAGTAAATGAAGAATGCATAATTCATACATACAATACTGTTACAGGTATAATACATATATCAGATAAATTTTGTTTATGATGTATTCGTAAAGAGTATGTTGGAAAGGAAAGAGTATGGCTAAATTTGAAACTTGCATTCAGACTGATTTTAACGGTCTGATACATCAGATAGAAGAAGGTATATTGCAGGGGAGTTTATCAGCTTCCCTTGAGGATGGCAGTGATTTTGTGGAAGGAGACTGCAGATGCAGTGTGCGTGTTTTTGAAAGGTACAGCTCTCTTGGAAACAATCGTGTCAGTATGAATGTGACACTGTTTCAAAGTCACGACGGTCCTGTACGTGTTTCAGCTATTACATCCGGAGGAAGTCAGGCAGTCTTCTTTAAATTAAATACTTTAGGAGAATCTGCTTTTCTGGATTGTCTTAGAAATGTACTGGAATAGAAAGGGTGGAAAATATATATGTTAGAAACAGGAATAAAAGCACCTGATTTTGAATTACCTGATCAAAACGGGAAAATGCATAAACTAAGTGAATATCAGGGTAAGAAAGTGATTCTGTATTTTTATCCTAAAGATAATACACCTGGCTGTACAAAACAGGCATGTGGATTTTCAGACAGATATCCTCAGTTTACAGAAAAAGGAGCAGTGGTACTTGGTGTAAGTAAAGACAGTGTTGCTTCGCATAAGAAGTTTGAAGAAAAATATGGTCTTGCTTTTACCTTACTGGCTGATCCTGAAAGAAAAGTGATTGAAGCTTATGATGTATGGAAAGAAAAGAAGAATTATGGAAAAGTGTCTATGGGTGTTGTAAGAACTACCTATCTTATTGATGAGCAGGGAATTATTATTAAAGCTAAGGGAAAAGTAAAAGCTGCAGAGAATCCTGAAGAAATGCTGAAGGAATTAGAAGGATGAGAATCATTATCTCTCCTGCTAAAACCATGAAGAAAGAGCCGTTTCCTCAGGAATCTTTAAGTATTCCTCGATTTATGGATAAAACGCAGGAAATACTTTCCTGGTTACAATTGCAATCCAGAGAAGAACTACAGAAGTTATGGAAATGCAATGATAAGATAGCAGAAGAAAATATACAACGCTTAAAAACAATGGATTTGCAGAATATGCTGACACCGGCAGTTCTTGCTTATGATGGAATGGTATTTAAGCATATTGCTCCGTGTGATTTAAGTAAGGATGCGTTAGCGTATATGCAGGATCATCTCCGTATTTTATCTGCATTTTATGGTGTGTTAAAACCAATGGACGGCATTACTTCTTATCGTCTGGAAATGCAGTCAAAGGCATCTGTAGGCACTAGTGCAAACCTGTATGATTTCTGGAAAGATAAACTCTATCATGCTGTTAAAGATGAAAGTGGCATTATAGTGAATCTTGCTTCTAAAGAGTATTCTAAATGTATTGAGAATTATCTCAAGCCTCAAGATATCTATGTAACCATCAGCTTTTATGAACTTGTTCATGGAAATCTTGTGACAAAAGGGACCTATGCTAAAATGGCAAGAGGTGAAATGGTCAGATTTCTTGCTGAGGAAAATATACAAACCCTTGCGGATATTCAAAGGTTTAACAGACTTGGATATTTCTTTATGCAGGAGTGTTCTTCTGAAAAAGAATATGTATTTTGCAGAGAAGATGTGAGTGATAAGTAACACATTTAAAGTGACAGGTAAAGATGTATTCAGCTTCCTTAATTGGAAGATAATACATCTTTTTAAGTTGATTTACAAAATATACATACCATTAGATATGTTATTTGTACAATGTAGTATTTTTCCCTATAATGACGATGGAAATGCTTATGTAAAACAACATAAGTGATAGTTGTAATCTCATCCTTTCTGGTTTTGATTTTGTGGATATCTTTATGCAAGAGGTAAATTATGTACATTTGAATTGGCTACCGACAATGTGATATCTGTCTCAACTTTCAATGACTGCAGAAGGCCTGAGAAAGAAGGAGGAATGTCGATGAAACAACCAAAGAAACATAGTATTCTGAACATCTTAATGCTCACAATTGCGGGTATGGTAAACGCTTTTGGTGTTACCATTTTCCTGACACCTGTCAAATTGTATGACAGCGGTATATCCGGTACATCCATGTTGCTGGAACAGATTACTCCGTCATATTTAACATTATCTGTTTTTTTGTTGATATTAAATATACCTATGTTTCTGATTGGTTTAAAAAATTGGGTATGCTGTTTACTTTCTATTCTATTTATCTTGATCAAGCGAGAATACTCCCACTTCAATGCACGTGCATAAGTGGTGAGA
>CAKVLT010000125.1 GCA_934757945.1 uncultured Bulleidia sp.
GGGCCGATACTAAGCCGGAAGAGAAAGGAGATGTATATAGATTTAACTCAGCTGGATGAGCTAATTTATATATACCATTGAATATGAAAACTTCAAAACCATACATTCTTGGATTTATCGGCTGTGGCAACATGGGCCTCGCCATTGCAAGAGGCTGTGTACAGTCAGAGTATCTTGACAGATGGCAGATACTTGTCCATGAACATAAAATAGAAAACATTGCACAGGCAAAAGGTGAGCGTTTTGCCATTGCCGAAGATGAAACAGACGTTGCCAAAAATGCACACATTGTTGTCATTGCCGTACGTCCCGATCAGACAGATGAAGTACTGAAAAAAATAGCTCCATATCATCCAGACTGCATTTTATCCATCGTTACAGGACTGAGTATTAAACATATTCAGGAAATAGCCGGTCCAGATGTTCCAGTAATACGTGCCATGCCTAACACACCTCTTCAGATTAAACAGGGTGCTACAGCATTATGCATGTCTTCTAACTGTAAAGCAGATGATTATGATTTTGTATTCCAGATGTTTAAAGAGATGGGCGTGGCAAGAACAATCTCTGAAGACCAGATGAATGCTATTGTGGCAGTACATGGGTCTGTACCTGCCTATGTCTATTATTTTATTGAATGTATTCTCAAAGACGCTACTGACAGAGGCATTGATCAGGACAGTGCACGAGAATTACTTGTACAGACATTCATAGGTTCAGGCATGTTACTGAAAGCAAACAGAGACAAATCTATTTCTGAATTTGTAGATGAAGTTGCAAGCAAAGGAGGCACAACTATTGAAGCCATCAAGGAACTGAAAAAGCAGGACCTTGCAAAGATTATTCATGAAGCTAATGAAAAGTGCGTCAAACGTGCTGAGGAACTATCCAAATAATATTTACGGAAGGAACCAATTCCTTCCGTTTTTTATATGGGGACAAAAAAAGTGGAGAATATCAGGATCGAACTGATGACCCACTGCACGTGAAGCAGTTGCTCTCCCGCTGAGCTAATTCTCCATGAATCATTATACCTCTTGCGCCATAAAAAAAACAGTAGTTTCCTACTGTTTATCCGATAGAATCACTCATATCAATCTTCAACAACTGATTTAATTCCACTGCATATTCCATTGGGAGTTCTCTTGTGAATGGTTCTAAAAATCCCATAACAATCATCTCAGTTGCCTGTGATTCAGATAGTCCCCTGCTCATCAGATAGAATAATTCTTCTTCTGAAATCTTGGAAACTTTTGCTTCATGCTCAATAGTAGATGTGGTACTTTCGTTATAGTTTAACGGAATGGTATCACTCTTACTTCTGTCATCAAGAATTAACGTATCACATTCAATCTTCGTTTTGGAGTACTCCGCTTTTTTAGAGAAATGAATCCAGTCTCTGAAATTAGTCACTCCGCCATTTCTGGAAACGGATTTTGAGACAATAGAACTGGAAGTGTGCGGTGCTAAATGAATCATTTTTGCTCCTGTATCCTGGAATTGTCCTTTGGAACCAACGGCAATGGAAATACATAATCCATGCGCATATTCTCCAGCCAGAATACAGGCAGGATATTTCATGGAAATACGGGAACCGATATTTCCGTCAATCCATTCCATAGTACCGTGTGCATCTACTTTTGCACGTTTTGTAACAAGATTCAAAATGTTATTAGACCAGTTTTGTACTGAGGAATATCTGCACTTGGCATTCTTACCTACAAATACTTCCACAACACCTGCATGCATGGAATCCTTAGAATACTGAGGAGCAGTGCAGCCTTCTACATAAGAACATTCCGCACCATCATCTACAATAATGATAGATCTTTCAAACTGTCCCATGGATTCAGAATTGATACGGAAATAAGACTGTAAAGGTTTTTCCAGTTTCACATTCTTTGGAACATAAATGAAAGAACCACCTGACCATACAGCACCATTTAATGCTGCAAGCTTATTATCAGAAGGAGGTACGATGGTACCAAAATACTTTCTGAATAAGTCAGGATATTCTTTCAAAGCACTATCGATATCCAGAAAAATGACACCTTTTGACTGTACTTCATCAAGCATGTTATGATAGACCGCTTCAGATTCATACTGTGTGGTCACCCCTGCAAGATATTTGCGTTCTGCTTCCGGAATACCAAGCTTTTCAAAAGTATTCTTTACTTCTTCAGGAACATCATCCCAGCTTTTCTCTGCCTCATTGGAGACCTTTTTATAATAGGTAAAATCCTGGAAATCTATTTCACTAAGATCTGGTCCCCAGGTTGGCATCTGTAAAGATTCATAGATACGGTAAGCATTCACTCTGTAATCTGTCATCCATTCAGGTTCATGTTTGTAGGCGGAGATTTTTCTGACAATTTCTTCAGTCAGTCCCTTACCTGTATCATAAATCGTTTTGACATCGTCATCATGGAATCCGTATTTATAATCATCCTGAGAATAAATGGCATCGTTATTTTTATTGTCTATGCTCATTATTTTTTCTCACTTTCTTCAAGCATTTCTTTCATTGCTTTCCACCCGATAGTGGCACACTTGATACGATTTGCCTGTTTATAAACATTTTTCATAGCCACAGCTTCTTCCAGAACATCAGGATCATAGTCCTTATGTTCAATCATCTGAAAGTAATTATTAATGATTTTTTCAGCCTCCTCCACTGATTTACCTTTCAATAGATCGGTCATCATGGAAGTAGAAGCTGTAGAAATGGTACAGGCCACACCGTCAAAGCGAATATCCTCTACCTTTCCGTCAGTAATTTTGGATTGTACTGTAATATCATCGATGCAACTGTCTGATGCCATGTGTCTGGAATCATAGCCTGCATCTTGTGTTAATTCATGGTTATGAGGGTATTGATAATGATCCATGATCAGTTCTCTTAAGACCATAGGATCATCCAGTAAATTCATTGAACTCATATGTTCTTACCTCCTAGAAGAAAATACCAATGGCATTTTCTATAGTGATATTTGCAGCTTCTTTTACAAATCTGTCTACTTCTTCCTTTGTATTATAGAAGTATAAAGAAGCACGTAATGTCTGATCTGTACCTATCACTTCATGCAGTAATTTGGCACAGTGATTACCGGAACGCACTGCTATGTTTATACTTGCAAGATAACTTGCAGCATCCTGTGCGAATACATCTTTCACATTGAAATCTATCGGCCCGGACAGATTATCTTTGTTGTAGATGACAATATTGTCCAGTTTAGACATCTGTTCGCAGAAATAGGCGCGCAGTTCCATTTCATATTGGTGAATGTTGTCCATTCCTACCTGCATAAGATACCTGCAAGCCTCTCCTGTACCAATAACCCCTTCAATATTTGGTGTACCTGCTTCAAACTTGACTGGCACATCTTTGAGAATCACTTCACCATTGGAATAGAAACGGGCATTCATATCCCCTCCATACAGCATAGGTGTCATTTTCTCCAGAAGTTCTTTTTTACCATAGAGAATACCGACTCCTCCAGGTCCACACATCTTATGAGCTGAAAAACCCATAAAATCAATATCCAGATCACGTACATCCACAGGCATATGCGGTACAGACTGGGCGCCATCCACAATCATATAGGCACCATGTTCATGAGCAATACGGCACATT
>CAKVLT010000126.1 GCA_934757945.1 uncultured Bulleidia sp.
CATTAATCTGCTGCACATATTTTGCAATCCCATAATCCCTTGTTTCCAAAAGAAAAGGTACTAACATGTTTACGTTAGAAGTATCCTCCATACGTGCAATAGCATTTAACTTAGGTACTATCTGAAAAGCAACACTTGTAACATTAATTGTATTTCTGTTATCAAAAAGGCTTACAAGACTGGAAGGAATTCCCTGTTTCAATGTTTGCAGACAATTATATACTATGGCACGTGTTTCTTTCCATAAAGGCATCACATCTCCAATTGCTGCCACACCTGCAAGTGCAGTTAATGTAGCATCTTCTCCAATCAGATGCCTGCTTATTTGCAAAGCTACACCCGCACCAGATAAAGTAGAATATCTGTCTTCCATGTAATCAGGATGAACCACAATATCTGCAGGAACAGTTTCTTCAATGACATGATGATCTGTCACAATGACATCCATTTCAAGTTCATGCGCCAGTACAATCTGTTTCTGACATTTCACACCATTGTCTACAGTAATCAGTAAAGAATAGCCCTTTTCATGTGCCAGACTGACCGTAGAACTTTGTAGACCATACCCCTCTTTTAATCTGTCAGGTATGTAATATCCGTTTTGTATACCCAGTTTATCAAGAGTATATTTCATAATGGCCGTAGAACAAATACCATCAGCATCGTAGTCACCACCGACAAACACTTTCTCTCTGTTATCTCTTGCTTTCAGAATTCTGTTAACACAATCAAGAACACATTGTGCCTGAGAGGTTGTTAATTGTGGAACACTGGACAACTCTTTAATCTTATCTTCATCTATACCACTGGCTTCGATAAGTTTGGAACACAAAGCAGAAAAATGATATTTTCTTTCTACCTCTTCTCCTGTAACACATATTTCTTTAAACTTCATTATTGCTCAAACGCCAATTTTTTAAAGACGTCTCCTCTTTCTTCAAAATTTTTAAAATGGTCATAAGAACTAGCTGCAGGAGACAATAAACAAATATGATGCGGACGCACAAGAGTTTTCGCTAATGCCACTGCCTGTTCAAGATTTTCAACTTCATACAAACCCTCTCGTACAAAATTGGCATCTTTCATTTCTTGCAAAATTCTGTGTCCAGTAGCATACATAAATATAACCTGTACGTCTTTTCTCTGGGATAAATAGGCTTCTAGTTCTTTATAGTGAATACCTCTGTCCATACCGCCGATTAACACAACATCCACATTTTTCAAAGCAGATAAAGCCTGAATACATGCCTGTCCTATAGTACATATAGAATCATTCACAAAACAAATACCATTATGCTCGCCAAGATTTTCCAATCGATGCGATAGAGGCCTGAAATTTTTCATTGCAGATACAACCTGTTCATCTGTAACACCATACATTCTTGCAATATAGTACGCCACAGCAAGATTCAGAAAATTATGCTGGCCGATAAGCCTGCAATCCGGCACATCTAATATATGCTCATGAAGTTTCAGTGTAGTATTTTCAGCAATAATATCTTTGCCAATTTCTATTTTTTGTCCCTTTATCAGACCAAAGTATTGTTCAAGATCCTTATGTACAATTGCAACATCCTTATTACTCTGATATTTAAGAATATTTGCTTTGGCATTACCATATTTTTCAAAAGTACCATAATGATCCAGATGTTCTTCGTACAGATTCAAAAAAACCGCAACATGTGGTGCATATGTACAATATTCCAACTGATGACAACTCAGCTCAAATGCCGCCAAATCCCCTTGCTCCATGTATGGAATAGCTTCAAAACAAGGTACACCAATATTTCCAATCAAATGAATTTTGTATTTTTCCTTTAGCAAAGTATATATAAGTGTTGTGGTTGTACTTTTTCCTTTTGTACCTGTAACGCCAATCGTAGAAGGACCATAATGTTTTAAAAAAAGCTCAGTCTGACTGGTCATACTCTGTAAATACTCACCTGATGGCACAACGATACCAGGCGCTTTTAAAATACAATCAAAAGATTGAAAATTACAATCATTTTGAAGAACTGTTTTTACTAATGGGTTTGCAGCCTGTATTCTGTCTAAACTTTCCTTATAAGAATCTACTATAGTTACATCTGCATCAGGACAGATTTGCTGAATAAACTGAAGAGAGGATTTACCTTCCCTTCCAAATCCCCATATAGCAATACGTTTATGTTCAAATTCATTTTTCCAACTTTCCATCATGCTGTAATCTGCTCCTGAAGTTTTTCTTTCAATAACTGATCATACATATCCGGCAACATATTGTCTGTATCATAATGTTTCCAGTCCACAGAAGCATCCTTGTAAAAAGCATAATACTTTGTGGTGATGTAATACGCATAAAGATATGGCAGATTCTGATGATTTTCATAATATTTACGAATCCCCATAGCTACTGCAATATTCACTTCATCTCTTGTACCGACACATTCAAAAGGTTTATTGTCACTGAGACCAGAAAGCTGTTCAAATAACGCCTTCATTTCTGGATCATTTAACATATCTCTTCCAAAAATATCTTCAACCTCATCAGAAGGAAGATATGCAGACATAAGAATATACACAAACAGACATTTAGCACAATGTCCACACCATTTTTCCTCTTTAGATCCTACATTACATGATCTGAAGACAGAATGATATGGTTTTAATCTGGAGAATAAACCAGCAATCTGCAATTCACTCAAAGGTCGCAAAAAAGAGAAATAATGAATATCTAATGGCATATATGTAGAGGTATACCAGTTAAAATCCTTTTCAAATTCAAAAGTTTTGGAATATTGATGATTCACATTACTTCCTTTGACTGTAGATTCATTTGCAGAGGATTCGTTACTCAAGGCTATATATTTCTTATGGTAGATAATAGCTGTCACATAACAGGCAAAAGCACACATGGCACTGAATGGTGTATGTCCATTTAAAAAGCCCTGTTTATTCAGCTCAAGCATATTTTTATCCAGTGTTCTGACAGGATTAATTAATGTATCTTCGCTATATCCCGCCGCATTGGCTGAATGAATAGCACTCATTACTTTATTAATTACAAAAGCACAGTTATCTTTCTTCCACTCCTTAACAAGGTCAAGAGTTACAAAAGAATCTTTTCCTCCGCCCACTGGAATCAGATTACCACTGCATCTGAAGTTTGCCTCTTCACCTGTAATTGCATTTCCTTCAGGGATAATTTCCATAAAACTATCCACAGAAGTTTCTATACCATTAGTATAAAAGAATTCTCCCAGGCCATTGAAATACAGCTTTTTCCACCATGCAATCTGTAATTCATTCAAAGTATTACAGCAGATATGCACTCTTACAGGACAACATGTTTTCCAATAACTGATCAGTTCCACCATTCCTAATGAAAAAACTGCTTCTTTTAATACCTTCTGGTTACCAACAAGCTGTGCATTTGGCTT
>CAKVLT010000127.1 GCA_934757945.1 uncultured Bulleidia sp.
GTCTTCAAAGAGCTGATGGAATCTAAACAGGATGTCGTGATTTCCTTTTCGTCGCGTATAAAAACCAGAAAAAGTCTTCAGGAAAAACTGATACGTAATCAGTTCTATCTGGATTATGCAAGTGCAGAAGAGTCTATTTTGAATCTGCATGATCTGATTGGGATTACCATACAATGTCGTTTTATCAGAAATGAACATGAACTGTATCAATATTTACTGAAACAGTTTGAAGCAATGGAAGAAGGCTATGCGCAGTGCAAAGTGGATCAGAATACTTTTCTGAATATCAAAATGCCGCAGCCTCAGTATCAGCGTAATGGATTTACTATTTACAGAATGGATGGATATTACATGTTTAATGGTAATCGTATCAATTTTGAATTGCAGATCAAATCGCTGGTACATAATTTCTGGAGTGATATTGAACATCAGGTGGTGTATAAAAATCCGGATTTTGTTGTTTATGACAGATTTAATAAATCCATGCTGGGAGCAATACGTGATAATCTTGATGTTGTGGACAGGCAGCTTGAAATCATGTATAACGAGATATCTCAGAGATCTCAGGACAAGCAGATTGGTATGGATGAAAAAGGATTTAAGGTATTTGTGGCAAGATCTATCAATGAACTTGTGAATGCAAAAATGATGGAATCTGTCGGCTTTACCACAGACTTTAAAAAATGCAGTGCTATTCTTGCACAGTACATTTATGTGAGAGACTTTTTAAATGGTACAAGAAATCGAGATTTGATGGTCGAATATCTTGAACATCTTAATTTTCTTGCCACCTGTAATCTGGATTTCAAGCAGGAAATTTACCTTGAACATCCTTTTGAATCAGATGACAAGTTTATAAGTATCCTTGGAAATTACTGGGAAAAAGTAATGAATACCAATTTTCAGTGGCACGTTTTTTTTGCTATGTTATTCAGTATTCAGCCTGGGAATAACTATGAAGATTTTGAGGATTTTATCAGTGTTATCAAGATGCTGATAGTTCAGCCGGGTTGGTATATTGAAACTTTCTCATCATACGCAGTATCCAAACAGAAACAGGCTCAGAATGATCTGCTGGAAGTACTTGCAAATGGGCTGGTAGAAGTTGGGTCCATCGATATAGTTCATGAAGAAAATCTGTTAAAAGTAATGGATGTATTTAAAAAATATATTCATGTTCTGGAGGAAAGATATCCAAAATTTGATGACTTTGAAAATGATCTGCCTGCAATATCCAGTGCTTTACTGCATCAGATAAGAGTTATTTTCAAATGAGATGAATCTTTGGTATACTAAAGACAAGGAGATTAATTCATATGGCACAGGATTATGTAGTGATTGAAAAGAATGAAGAAAATGGCATGATTGCCATTAATAAATCTGTATTTGAAAGTATTGCCAATATCAGTATCGATGATATCGAAAATGTTGTGGCAATCAAGCAGGGAAGATTTAATAAACCTGTTACTGTTAAGATTGAAAAAGGACAGCTGTATGTCAGCGTTGATGTCAAAGTGAAATATGGCGCAAACGTGAATGCAACAGCTGAACTTTTACAAAATAAGATTTATGAGAACATCTTGTTCATGACTGGTTTTAAAGCCAGCGATGTAGCAGTAAATGTTGAGGGTTTTGAAATTTAACTGTTGACAAAAAGACAGATATACAGTTTAATAATTAAGTAATCTGAAAAACGGAAAGAAGAAGCACCGCTTCTCACCCGAGTGTCCGAAGGACCTGGGTAGAATGCCGAAGGAACTAAGTTAGACTTTTAGGCAGGTGCGGCTTCTGTACCTGCTTTTCATATGTTACGGGAGGTTTACTTGGCAAAGTTTAAAAGAAATATGAATGGTGGCAAGAATACCAGTGATGATCTGGTAAATGAAGCTATCCGCTTTAAAGAAGTTCTTGTCATTGGTCCGGAAGGCGAACAGCTTGGCACAATGCAGAGAAGGGAAGCATTAGATAAGGCATATGATATGAATATGGATCTTATGTGTGTTGCTCCTGGTGCAAAGGTTCCTGTCTGTAAGATTCTTGACTATGGAAAGTATCGTTTTGAGTCTCAGAAAAAAGCAAGAGAAGCAAAAAAGAACCAGCATGTGACTGAGGTGAAGGCATTACGTGTTTCACCGGTTATCGATCAGCACGATTTTGAAACAAAACTGAATCGTTCCAGAGACTGGATTGAAGAAGGACAGAAAGTGCGTATCGATATGAAGTTCAGAGGACGTATGATTACACGTCAGGAAGTTGGACGTGAAGTCATGAATAAGTTCATTGAAGGTATTTCTGATATAGCTTCTGTTGAGAAACAACCAAACATGGAAGGAAATACAATGTCTGTTGTATTTGCTCCAAAGAAGAAATAAGTAAAGGAGAATTACTATGAAAGCAAAAGCAAAGAAGCCGAAGAAGATTAAGATGAAAACAAAGAAGACCTTTGCAAAGAGAGTAAAGGTTACTGGTAGCGGAAAGATTACAGCTCAGCACAACTATGTATCTCACTTCGCTGCAAACAAGTCTCATAAGCAGAAGATGCATTTGAGAAAGCGTACAACTGCAAGCAGCGCAGATTTCAAGCGTGACAGCCAGTTGTTACAGGGTTAAGCAGGAAGGAGTAACAAAAGATGAGAGTTAAAGGATCTACACCTACACGTAATAGACGTAAGAAGGTATTAAAACTTGCTAAGGGTTATTTTGGAAGCAAACACTTACTTTACAGAACAGCCCATGAACAGGTTATGCATAGCCAGAAGTATGCATATATTGGACGTAAACAGACTAAGAGAGAAATGCGTAAATTATGGATTGCACGTATCAATGCAGCTGTAAGACCTTACGATTTATCTTATTCTAAGTTCATGCATGGTTTAAAACTTGCTAACATTAACGTAAACAGAAAGATGCTTTCTGAAATCGCTATTCACGATGAAAAAGCATTCAAAGAATTAGTTGATGCAGCAAAAGCACAGTTAAACTAATTTATGCAATTCAGAGGGGAAACCCTCTTCTTATGGTACGTTGGTGAAGTGGCTCAACACACCGCCCTCTCAAGGCGGCATTCACGGGTTCGAACCCCGTACGTATCACTGTAAATAGCTCGTATTTTCGGGCTATTTTTTTGTTTTTGTAACATAATGTTGTTTATCTGATGCTAATTTTTTTGCTATGTTCATGATGAGTTTTCTTTGCTACAATGAAGCCATGAAGAAGTTTTTTATTGCATTACTGACAATCACATTAATTTGTGTGGGATTTCCTGCTTCTATTGAAGCAGAAGATTACTCTGATACTGCTTACTGGACTAAATTATGTACTAATTCTACGAGCCTTACTGAAGAAC
>CAKVLT010000128.1 GCA_934757945.1 uncultured Bulleidia sp.
TTCATCTTGATTTTAACTAAGTGGATAGCCACTTCTTTTTGTCATGTCTGCTACATATCATAATGTTTCACACTTATTATTCTGGTAAAAATGGAGCGGCAAGACAGTTTGCAAAAGAAATGTTGGAAAGCGGTACTGTGGAAGCTATACGAAAAGAAGAAGGTAATATTGGATATGCGTATTATTATCCTGCAGAAGATGAGGAGACTGTATTATTGATAGATAGCTGGAAGGATCAGGAAAGTATTGACAGACATCATGCATCCTCTATGATGCAGGTGATCAGTGGTTTGAGAGAAAAATATGACCTGCATATGAAGGTGGAAAGATATATTTCGGATACAGATATACCGGATACAGATCAAAAATATATCAGAGATTAGTGGCTTAACATGCGGCAGGGACACTGTTAGAAATAGATTTCTTAAAGATATTTACAGAATATGTGAAGCAGTTGTAAGGGATGCATTAAATCTTGTTATGTCTATTATTTTTAAAGAGATATATGAAAATTTTGATTAGGGTATGTATGGAAATGAGACTATAATAATTGAAGAGGAGATAGTGAAATGAAAATATTAGTTACAGGTGGTACAGGTTTTATCGGCTCTCATACAGTAGTAGAATTACAGAAAGCAGGTTATGAGGTAGTAATTGTGGATAATTTGTACAATTCTAAAGAAATTGTATTGGATCGTATTGAAACAATTACAGGGAAAAGACCTACATTCTATGATCTGGATGTAAATGACAGAGAAGGATTAAATAAAGTTTTCGACAAAGAGGATATTGGTGCGGTTATTCATTTTGCAGGCTATAAGGCAGTAGGTGAATCTACAAGAAAACCAATTGAATATTATGCAAACAACCTTGGTTCTACATTAGTATTATGTGATGTTATGAGAAATCATGGATGTAAGAAGATTGTATTCTCTTCCAGTGCAACCGTATATGGAAATCCTGCATTTGTTCCAATTACGGAAGAATGCCCATTAGGTGTTACAACTAACCCTTATGGAGAATCCAAGTCTATGCAGGAAAGAATTCTTACAGATATTTACAAGTCTGATGATGAATGGTCAGTGATGCTATTAAGATATTTCAATCCTATTGGAGCTCATGAAAGTGGACTGATGGGTGAAGATCCAAAGGGTATTCCAAACAACTTATTACCTTATGTTGCACAGGTAGCTGCGGGTAAACTTGAAAAAGTACATGTATTTGGAAATGACTATGATACACCGGATGGAACAGGTGTCAGAGACTATATCCATGTTGTAGATCGTGCAAAGGGACATGTAAAAGCTATTCAGGGATTTGAAAAACTGAATGGTGTGAATATTTTCAACCTTGGAACAGGTGTAGGATATTCTGTATTGGATATCATTCATGCATTTGCTAAAGCATGCGGAAAAGAAATTCCTTATGTTATTGATCCACGTCGCCCTGGAGATATTGCTACATGTTATTCTGATCCGACAAAAGCTAAGGAAGTTCTTGGATGGACAGCGGAAAAAACTCTGGAAGATATGTGCAAAGATGCATGGAACTGGCAGAGTAAGAATCCAGATGGATACGGAGAATAAATCAAATCAGTTTACAAATTTCAATTTGGTAGTAGACTAAGCATAGAAACGACGAAAGGAGACCGGCACTATGAAAAATGTAGTATTTGCAATGTGTTGTTGTAGCAATGTACATACTGGCACCGGTTGGTCTATCGTTACGGATTGTGCATAGCTACACACTTTCATGTTAATTTTATAAAGTAAACGAAGAAAACCAGTGCTAAATAAACATAGTGCTGGTTTTTTGTCGTTTCTTATAAATGGAGGAATTAAAAAATGGAAAACAAAGTATATACATCTACACAGGATTTTATTGGTAAAACACCATTGCTGGAAATGGTACATATGGAACAACAGGAGCAACTGCAATCCAGGGTGTATGCAAAACTGGAGTATTTTAATGTGACTGGCTCCATAAAGGACAGAGCTGCTTTGCAGATGATTCTGGATGCTGAAGAAAAAGGTATCTTAAAAAAAGGGTCTGTCATCATTGAACCTACAAGTGGTAATACAGGTATTGCGTTAGCTTCTTTGGGGACAAACAGAGGGTATGAAGTATGGATTGTTATGCCTGAAACCATGTCTGTCGAAAGAAGAAAGCTGATTGCTGCTTATGGTGCAAAAGTAATTCTCAGTGATGGAAGTAAAGGTATGAAAGGGGCTATTGATAAAGCAAATGAATTAGCAGAAAAGACTCCAAATAGCTGGGTTGCCGGTCAGTTTGTGAATGAAAGTAATGTTAAAGCACATTATCTTACAACCGGACCTGAAATTTATGAAGCATTGCAAGGTAAGGTGGATATTCTTGTAGCAGGTGTTGGGACAGGTGGAACCTTAACAGGTATCGGGAAATATTTAAAAGAAAAAAATCCGGATGTTCGTGTAGTTGCTGTAGAACCGTTTACCAGTGCGGTATTATCTCACGAACCTTCAGGTAAACATGGTATTCAGGGAATCGGTGCAGGGTTTATTCCTCAGATTCTGAATACTGATCTGATTGATGAAATAGTAAAAGTGAAAGATGAAGACGCCTATAAGACAAGTAAAAAGATTGGTACCGAAGAAGGTGTTCTTGTGGGAATTTCCAGTGGCGCTGCCATGTTTGCTGCATTACAGATTGCGCAAAAAGAAGAAGGAAAACATATTGTGGTGGTCCTGCCTGATTCCATAGACAGATACTATTCCACACCATTGTTTGCGGAGTGATTTTATGTTGGAAGATATTGTAAAAGAACTTGAAAGTATTACTGATCCTGATCTGGAAAAGGGGATATATATTTCCAGAAAAGAGATTGTGGATATGTTAAAGCGTATTCAGCAATTTCTTTTTCCGGAGTATTACACATATACAGATAGTGTGGATATATCCGTCTTGCATAGGTTGTTAACAAAATATATGCCAGAAGAAACGGCAATGTGTTTTTTGAAATCTTTGCCATCTTTAAAAAAACTGGTATTAAGTGATTTACAGGCAATTTATGATGGAGATCCTGCCGCAAAAAGTAAGAGGGAAGTATTGATATGCTATCCTGGATTTTATGCAATCTTTATTTACAGAATTGCCCATGCGCTTCATGAGCTCAAAGCAGATCTGATTCCCAGAATTCTTACGGAATATGCACATGAAAAAACCGGGATTGATATACATCCCGGTGCAACTATTCAACATTCTTTCTGCATTGA
>CAKVLT010000129.1 GCA_934757945.1 uncultured Bulleidia sp.
TATACACTTCCCACTATCTGGGTGTGTTTGGGACTTGCACCCGTTAGAGCGCGCCCATGGCGCGCAAACTATAAAAAAACTGATTCTCCATTTTTACTGAATTTCAGCATAAAATGGAATCAGTCTTTTTAGTTATGAAGATATTACTTACAAACAATTGACATATGTATATTTCAAAAGCATTAGCTTTATTTATGAAATTTTCATATCACTCATGGAATACGCACTTAAAGCCAAAGTAGAAAAATTGTGCAAATATGCTGTTGAGGATGGCGGTAAAATACCCAGCAATCCCAAGACAATCAAAGTGGAATTAATAAACATAATCTTTTGATAATTTCCTTCAATCCTGCTTTCAAGCTTTGTACTTAAATTACGTAAAGATGCAATCTTCATAATATCCTCTGCAGGAATAGTTACATCTGCAATTTCTCGTGTAATTTCTGCACCATTAGAAATAGCAATGGCAACATCTGCTTCACTTAAAGCCAGAGCATCATTGATTCCATCACCAATCATGATAACTGTATTACCATTCATTTTTTCCTTACGTACAAACGATGCTTTATCTTCCGGTAAAACCTCTGAATAGTACGCATCCATTCCCACTTTATTTGCTACTGCCCTTGCAGTCCTTTCTGAATCCCCCGTCATCATGACAAGGTTACGTAAACCATATTCATGCAAAGACTGAACCAGCTGTTTACTTTCTTTACGAATCGGATCTTCAATAAGAATCACAGCAACAAGTCTGTTTCCAATAGCCATATAGAGATGAGAATATTCATCAGGAATACTGTTAAATGTTTCCAGTTCCTCTTCTGGCACAACACATTTTTCATCTTCAAAAAGAAAATGATGTGATCCGATAAGCACCTTTTGTCCGTTAATGGAAGATACAATCCCATGTGCAACAACATATTCCACTTTGGAATGTTTCTCCTCATGGACAAGTCCCTCTTCTTCAGCTGCTTTCACAACTGCGTTGGCAATGGAATGAGGATAATGCTCTTCAAGACATGCGGCAAGTTTCAACATTTCTTTTTTATCATTCCCGCCAAAAGTAACAATGTCTTTTACAGTCGGTGAAGAAACAGTCAGTGTACCTGTTTTATCAAAAACAACAGTATCAGCTTTACTTACCAGTTCCATATACTTTCCGCCTTTAATAACAATACCCATATTGGATGCTTGTCTCATAGCGGACAAAACAGCGATCGGAATAGATAATTTCAATGCACATGAAAAGTCCACCATAAGGATTGAAAGAGCTTTGTTAACGTTTCTTGTGAAAGCATACGCCAATACAGTACCAATTAGAGAATATGGCACCAGCTTATCTGCCAGTGCAGTAGATCTGTTTTCAAAATCAGACTTCATTTTTTCTGATTCTTCAATCATATTCACAATACGATCGTACCTGCCACCACCACTTTCACAAGATACTTCAATAACACATTCACCATCTTCCACTACTGTTCCAGCAAAAACAGGTTTGCCTGCATCTTTACTTACAGGTAAGGATTCACCAGTCATAGAAGCCTGGTTCACCTCCACATTACCTTCCACTACAAATCCATCTAATGGAATCATATTGCTAGTACGCACAAGAAAATGATCCCCTTTGACTAATTCACTGACAGGCATAAGGACGGTTGTACCATCATCAAGAACTTTCCAGGCTTTATCCACATTTAAGGACATACTTCGTGCAAGATCATCTACACTCTTTTTATGCGTCCATTCTTCAAGTATTTCTGATAATCCCAGCAAGAACATCAAATCTCCTGCAGTATCGAAGTCACCACGCAACATACTGACAACAATAGTTGTCGCATCCAATACACTGACTTCAATATTTCCTTTTAAAAGTGCCTGTATGCCCGGAACGATAAATTTCCAGCATTTTATAAAAGAAATGGCACTTCTAACAGGAAGGGGAAGACATATTCTTGTGATGGCACGTCTTAATGTATGATAAATAACCTTATCCTCATATTCTCTTGAAAGCTCTCGTCCGGTATGGTCCGGAACAATATCTTCATTTTCTTCATAATGAAAGAAAGATAGCATTGAAATAATCGTATCTCTGTCTGTATCAAAAAGAATAATTGCATCGGATGTTCGATCATTCACTTTAACATCTAACACGCCATCCTGTTTTTTCAAATAATATTCCAGAATATCTGCCTGCTTCAATGTCATACGATACTGAAGCAGGTGTACACGCATACGTCCGTTTGATTCATGAAGAATCTGACACTTCATAATTTAAGCATCTTTCTCTTCACGGGATTCAAGAAAAGCTTTTGCATCAGCAATCATTCTGGCTTCTTTTTCCTGTGCTCTTCTTTCATTGATATCCTTTGCGTCTGCACTGATATCGCCACAGTTTTCCTTGAAAGTTGTATAAATTTTTGCAACCTCATCAACACCTCTCATGCATGCTGCAGTACAGTGCGTGTATAACTTTTTAGCATCATCACTTGTTAAAATTTTTACACCTACTGTTCCAAGTAAAACACCATATCCAACTAATCTGGCACTTAAGAAATTCATCACCAATACCTCCTACCGTTTACCGGTTTTAACAATCATTAATTATAGAACCATAGTATTTTGTTGTCATCGATAACATTGTTAGTCTGGTATCAAAACAAGAAAGAAAACTCTGATAAACATTAGTATTTTCAATCATATCACCCTCTATTAAAAAGTATAAAAAACTTCAGTATCGCCTGCCTTTTCAATCTGCATATGTTTACTTTCTCATAAAAAGAAGCCTTCCTTCCTGAATGTATTATCAAGCATCAAAAATATCTTTTACAAGCGAGTTGTCATTTGATGCTTACTATGTAAATGTCAGATTAGTAACGTATCACTTCCAAGAGGCGAATTACATCTATGGTAAAAAAAGTCCCTACGGGACACTATTCAATTGGAGCAGAGGCAATTGTCTCTGCTTGTTTTATAATATAGTTATGTTTGATACTTAACTTTATTCCGAACACATATCTAATAATGCTCCGACATGTGTTGATAGAAATTATGACCCTAATAAGCCTAGAATCAAAGATATTTTATGGACTCACTATGAATGGCTATACGAGCTCTATATGCACGGTAAAGTTCGTGAAGCTGTTCTGGATAATGTACAAAAAAC
>CAKVLT010000130.1 GCA_934757945.1 uncultured Bulleidia sp.
AGTAATCAGTTCTCCAGCACAAACAAGTGTTTCTTTATTTGCCAGAGCGATGGTGTGATGCGTCTGAATAGCATGCAGTGTCGGAAGACATCCGGCAAAACCCACAAGTGCATTTACCAGAACATCATAATCATTTCTTTCAACCAGTTGGATCAGCCCCTGATCTCCATAAAGAACTGTCTTGTCCGGATATTCTCTCTGCAATTCAAGCTGATCTTTTTCAAGCTGAACACAAATAGTATCCACAGATACTTTCTTAAGAATCTCTTTTAAAACAGTAATATTTTTTCCTACACTTAAGGCAGTAACAGAAAACATATCCGGGTGCTGTAACACTATATCTATAGTCTGCGTACCAATAGAACCACTGGCACCTAATATCACTAAACGTTTCATATGCTAAAATCCCCACAAAACCAGTAAGGCATTAAAAAACATAAGACAGAATAATAAAGAATCCACTCTGTCAAGACATCCTCCATGTTCAGGGAATATAGAGCCAAAATCTTTAATCTTAAAATGACGTTTGATACTTGAAAAACTCAAATCTCCAAGCTGAGCCAGTAAAGGCAACGTCAGACTTCCAGCCACAATTAAAGAAACAGGAAGTTCCTTAATACAGAGAATACCGAAAACCATAGAAACCATTGCCCCACTTGCATAGCCTCCAATACTTCCCTCAACTGTTTTATTAGGAGAAACACGTGGGATGAGTTTATGTTTACCAAAGAATACACCAAAAAAGTAAGCTCCGGTATCACAGACATATGTAGCAAGAGCAACATATAACATCAGCAAAGCACCATGTTCAAAATCATACAGTCTGAAAAGACCTCTTAATGCCATACCTGCTATTAATACGATAGTAAAAGAGTAAGCGGCGTATTCTGCTGTCACTTTTTCATCCACCATCACACCAGCAAACAAAATCGTAATATAGAAAGCAGCAATCATAGGGAAAAATCTTACATCAAACGTATATAATGCAATAATTACTGCAGTATTCAGAACTGTTGTAAACCACTTTGACTTTTCAGACTGCATATTTGCTACTTCATATCCTGCAAGAGCACTGGCAATACCAACCAGCATCTTTAATGGTAACCCGCCAAGAATAATTACCGGTACTACAATAGCAATCAAAACTACTGCTGTGGCTATCTTCACCTTCATTTTAGAGTTCATTTTTTCACTCCTCCAAATCTTCTGTCCCTCTGACTGTAATCTTCCAGACATCTCTGTAATACTTCAGGGGTAAATTCCGGCCAGCTTTCAGGAATAAAATCCATCTCCGCATAGGCAATCTGCCATAACAGGAAATTAGAAATACGTAATTCTCCACTGGTTCGTATTAAAAAATCTACAGGTGGAAAATCTCTTGTATATAAATACTTTTCAAACTCTTCCTCTGTCAGAGAAAAATCAGCTTTACCATCTACTACATCTTTTGCATAAGATTTTGCAGCATGTAAAATTTCATCATGAGAACCATAGTTAATTGCGATGATTAAAGATAATCCATCATTACTCTTTGATTCTTCCTCTGCTTCCAGAAGAACTTTTTTAGTTGCTTCAGGTAACGCATCCAGTTCACCAATCAGTCGAATGCGAAATCCTCTCTGCAGGAATTCTTTCATATACATTTTGAACAGGTATGCCGGAAGTTTCATCAAATAGCCTACTTCATCCTTACTTCTCTTCCAGTTTTCTGTAGAGAAAGCATACAGTGTCAGATACTTTACACCTAATTTATCTGCAGCGATAGCAATAGTTCTGACATTGTCTGCACCAACTTTATGTCCTGCAGTACGTGGTAGTCCCTGTTTCTGGGCCCATCTGCCATTACCATCCATAATAATCGCTAAATGTTTACACTCTTTCATTTTTTATTCACCTCGCTAAAAATTATAGCATTGTTATGCATATATGTGGATACCTTCCACTAAAAGAGAAAAACGCACATTTTCCCCTTTTGGTATATATTCTGCAGAATACATGAAAACAACATCTTCTTTTTCACGTACCTCCAGAATAAACCCTTCCTTTTCTCTGTACACCTGAGATACAGTACCAATACATTTTCCACATTTGTCTAAATACACCGCTTCTAAAGGAACGGATAATGTTACTGCAGTATTCTCACCCAAAAAATTCAATGTTTCCTGAAAAATAGTGATTCTATGTCCTGTTACAGAACATTTCATAAAAGAAGTAAAGTCTTCCGCAAGAAATTGAGCAGTAAACAAGTTTGGAGAATGTAATACCTGTTCAGGATTTCCAAACTCTATACATTTACCATCTTTTAATAACATTGCTTTGTCGCATAAACGTAAAGCATCTTTCTGTTCATGAGAAACTTCAATAACTGTTATGGAAGCTTCTTTACATATTTTATGAATTTCTTTTTGCAAAGTTTTCCGTAAAGGTATGTCCAGTCCATGAAAGGGTTCATCCAGCAAAAGAACAGAAGGTTTTTGTACTAATGCCCTGGCAAGTACTACACGCTGTTTTTCCCCTTGCGAAAGTTTTCTGCAGTTTCGCTTGAGTAAACCTTCAATATGTAAGGTTTTTGCAATGTTGCTGACCAGCTCCTCAATCTCTGTCTCTGTATGCCTCTTATGAAGACCTAGGGCAATATTGTCATGAACACTTGCCAGTTCAAATAAAGACGGTGTTGAAAAAACAAGTTTCAAAGGTCTTTGACTCACATCAAGATTTTCTATATGCTCATGATTAAAAATAACTGCACCTTCAGAGGTTTGTAAACCGCAAAGCGCTTTTAAAAGAGTGGTTTTCCCTGCACCACTCGGTCCTAATACTGTAAGCCATTCTCCTGAAGATAACTTAAAATGGATATCCTCTAGAAGACATTTATGACAAAGAGTTACTGTAAGGTGTTGTACTTCCAATATTTCCATATACACCACTATACCAAAATAAAAGATCCTGTGTGAACAGAATCTTTTATGAATATCCAAAACTAGATGAGGCCAGGGCCTCCTCTAAAAGTTCATGAGGTTTTCAAAATCAAATTCTGGATATA
>CAKVLT010000131.1 GCA_934757945.1 uncultured Bulleidia sp.
CTCTATAAAGTATGCATGATTTTATCCATTACCTTCAGACATGTTTCACTTGTAGAATCAAATACTTCTTCGTATTCTTGTGCTCCACCATTAACTGTATCCGCAACCATTTTAATACATAAGCATGGAATACCGTTTTTATTGGCCGTCTTCACAATACCAGCAGCCTCCATTTCACAGATATCTGCATTGAATTGTTTATGAATAGCTGTTTTTTCTTCTGCAGTATCTACAAATTTATCCCCTGAAGCACATATCACTTTCTTAATAGATGGCTCTTCTTGCACCACTTTTTCAACAAGAGATGGTGTAGCAGGCATATATACAGTTGGATATTCATCAATATAATGTCCAACTTCACAATGATCAATCGCAGAAGTGTCAAATGGATAATGAACAACTTTTTCAACTACGCATAACGGTACTGAGCTCATTTCTTCTGTCAGTCCGCCAACAATACCAAAATTCAAAATACATTCTACCTTATATTCAGAAATCAATACCTGTGTAGCACTGGCTGCAGCAATTTCGCCTACACCACTGTGTAATACAAACAGTTCTTTATTGCCAATAACATATGTATATACGTCAAAACCACCGGCGATTTCTTTCTTGACAGGTTCACCGTAAAGCTTTTTCACAGCACCAATTTCCACAGCTGCAATCATACCAAATCTTTTCATTCTCTATCTCCTTTATTCTTCGCTCAATTCTTCCCATTTTGCATATAAATGTGCTAATTCATTGTGAATATCATCTATCCACTGATCAAGTTCATTCATTTTCTGAGCATCCTGATAATATTCAGGTTCAAAACGCCATTCACGTTTTTCTTCAAGTTCCTGTTCTTTTTCAGTAATCATCCGTTCCAGTTTTGCAAGTTCTCTTCGAATGGCTTCAGGATTTTTTGCTTTATGCGTTGTCGCCTTTTTTACAGGTTCAGCAGTTTTAATCTCTTCTTCTTTCTTCTGCAAGCATGTTTCATGTGCTTCTGTATACTCCTGATAAGTTCCTTCAAAAAAGTGATATGAACCATCGCTTTCCATTACCAGCAATTTTGTAGCAAGTCTCGAGATAAAATATCTGTCGTGGCTTACAAATAAAATAGTGCCTTCAAATTCTTTTAATGCATCTTCAAGAGATTCTTTTCCTGGAATATCCAGATGGTTAGTAGGCTCGTCAAGAATCAGAAAGTTATTATGCTGTAACATAAGTTTAGCTAAAGATAACCTGACTTTTTCTCCACCGGACAGCACGTCTACCAACTTAAAAACATCATCCGCGCTAAATAAGAATCTTCCCAAAGCAGTTCTGACAGTCGTTCTATCCATATCCGGATACTCATCCCACACTTCTTCCAAAACAGTCTTTCCGCTGGAAAACTGTGCAAGTTGCTGATCAAAGTATCCAGGATCTATCTGATGTCCCATCAAATAAGAACCACCAAGTTTTGGGACAAGCCCCATCAACGTTTTTACCAGAGTAGATTTCCCAGTACCGTTAGGTCCGATAATTGCCACTCTATCATGCCGCATTAATTTCATGGAAATCGTAGCCAGTGGTTTATCGTAACCTATTACCAAATTTTCTGTTTCAAGGACTTTTTCTCCCCCCTTTACTGCCGGAGAAAACCTTGCTTTAAATTTTTTGGAATCTGTTTTAACTTCTTCTATTTTTTCCATACGGTCCAGATATTTGATTTTAGACTGTGCAAAAGCCGCCTTGTTCTTTTTATATCTGAACTTTTCAATCAACTGTTCTAGCCTTTCTATGTCTTTTTGTTGTCTTGCGTACTCCGCCATCTGACGTTCTACATCATTTTTTTTCTGTTCCACATAACTGCTATAGTTTCCAGCATATCGTTTCATATTGCCTAATTCCATATCATAGACTACACTAACAACTCTATCTAAAAACATACGATCATGAGAAACAATAACTACAGCTTTAGGATAATTTCTTACATATCCTTCCAGCCATTCAATTGCTTCAACATCCAGATGGTTTGTAGGTTCGTCAAGCAATAAGATATCCGGTTTGGATAACAGTAATTTTACAAACGCGATGCGTGTCTTTTGTCCTCCGGAAAATTCATTTACATGTTTATGCAATTCCTGCAGGTCAAACCCAAACTTTGAAAATACTGTACGCATCTCAGCTTCCCAGTTATAGCCATTATTCAACTCAAATTGTTCTTGAACAGCAGCATACTTTTCCAGAACTTTTTCAGTTGGATCTATTGCCATCTGATTTTCAAGGTCATTCATCTGTTCCTTAAGTGCAAATATCGGAGCATAAATTTTCTTTAATTCTTCTTCAACTGTAATATCTTCATCTGTCAGCACCTTTTGAGATAAATAGCCGATAGATAATACGTTTGGTTTTGAGATTACGCTTTTATCAAAAGTTTCTTCTCCACACATGCATTTCAGAAAAGTTGTTTTACCACAACCGTTTCTTCCTACAATAGCTATCTTTTCGGTACCTTTAATTTCAAATTGTACATTTTCAAATACTTCTTCAGCACCAAAGTATTTTGAACCATTACTTACCTGATATAACATATACCTCCTTTTTAGAAAACAAAATGGAAGAACCCCTCTTCCATTTTGCAAAATTGTTAATAATTTAAATTACGAGGTGTTCTTGCGAATGGAATAACATCACGAATATTTTCCATTCCTGTAATATACATAACCAGTCTTTCAAAACCTACTCCAAAACCGGCATGTTGACATCCGCCATATCTTCTTAAATCAAGATACCATCTATAGCTATCTTTATTTAATCCTAATTCATCCATTCTCTTTTCCAGATAATCCAGACGTTCTTCTCTTTGAGAACCACCAACCAGTTCTCCTACTCCAGGAACTAGACAGTCAACTGCAGCAACAGTCTTTCCATCATCATTCAGGCGCATATAGAACGCTTTTATATCCTTTGGATAATCTGTTAAGAATAATGGGCCTTTCACTACTTTTTCTGTGAGATAACGCTCATGCTCAGTCATCAGATCCATGC
>CAKVLT010000132.1 GCA_934757945.1 uncultured Bulleidia sp.
AGTCTCTTTTGACTCGTTTCTTAAACAATTGACGTTGTTTGTGTTCTAATCTTTCTGTTCAGTTTTCAAAGATCTCTGCACAACCCAAAACTCTTAAGCGTTCACTTAAGTCTCTCTAATGCTTGATTAGTGAGGTGTTTCGTTTGAGCTTTCTTAGTATACCATGTTGCAAACTTTTGTAAAGCACTTTTTTTCATATTTTTGCCTTTATTGCTATGTAAACGCTTACTTGTTTTTGCATATTAAAAGGGACTTCTGAATGGTCCCTCTATTTTGAATATATATACTCTTTTATTATCAGTTTATTACTGTTACTTTCTTTTATTTTGCACTTTACCAACAGTCCATTATCATCATAGGTATCATAATGTCTTTCAGTTTCTTTTCCATCAGAATCAGTATAAATATTCGTTGCTACATTATTGACCAAATCTCCTCTTAATAATGTTATTTTCTTTGTTTTTCCTCTCTCATCTTTTTCAGTAATTACATCTGGTAAATGGCCGTTAGTATTTCTTTGGTAGACAGTATCTGAGAGTTCTGTGCCGTCCAAAGTTTCTTCTTTTAGCTCAAGTATGTATCCATTTATATCAAAGGTTGTTTTTATTATTTTATCTGCTTCTGCCTTTTCACATACATTACCATAGGTATCTCTTATATTGGATTGTGGAAGGATATTCCCCTGACTATCCTGGTCCTGCCATGAACCATCTTCCTGCTTAATACTTTTTGTAAGCAGCAATCCATTTGAATCATAAGAATCAACTGAAGTAACTGCTGTTTCAGAATATGTCAGCCTTTCATCGCATACAAAAATCAAATTATCATTTTCCAATACATAAGAAACTCTTTCTGTACAATTTCCTTTTGTATCATAACTGATAATTTCTTTATTGTCAGGTAACGTCCTTTTAAGATTTTTTTCTTCTCCCTCTTCTATGCAATAGGTATCCACCTCCATGGACCTGTATCCCAAATGTGTCACCTGCTTTCCGGTATCCATTTCAGGATTCACATACTCACGCTCCTCTATTACTGGATCTGATGCACAGCTGCATAATAGAAGAGGAATAGTTCCTGTTACTAAAAGTTTTTTCATTTTTACTCCACTGTAACACTCTTGGCAAGATTTCTTGGCTTATCTACATTTAAACCTTTTGCACAGCTGAGATAATATGCAAGCAGCTGCAAAGGTACAATTGCCAGAGATGTTGCAAAATGTTCATCGGTTTTCGGAACATAAATAGTAAAATCAGCTGTATCTTCAATACTGTAATTACCATAGGTGGTCACTCCAACCAGATAAGCTCCTCTTGATTTTACTTCTACCATATTGGAACGAGTCTTTTCATACAATTCCTTCTGAGTACATACACCAATTACCAGAGTTTTATCTTCTATCAGAGAAATGGCACCATGCTTTAATTCCCCTGCAGCATACGCTTCTGAATGAATGTAGGATATTTCTTTTAATTTCAATGATCCTTCCAGGGAAATAGCATAGTCGATTCCTCTTCCGATAAAAAATGCATCTTTGGCATTTGCATATTTTGCAGCAAACCACTGAATTCTTTCTTTATCTTCCAGTATTTTTTCGATTTGCTGAGGAATCTTTTCCAATGCAGTTATTTTTTCATTCAATTCATTTTTATCCATAGTATTGTGAATTTCAGAAAGTTTTAATGCAAGTACATACATAGCGATAAGCTGAGCACTATATGCTTTTGTTGTTGCCACTGCAATTTCAGGTCCGGCCAGTGTATATAACACATGATCTGCTTCTCTTGCGATACTTGATCCGACGACATTAATGATTCCAAGTGTTAAAGCACCAAGTTCTTTTGCCTCGCGTAAAGCCGCCAGTGAATCTGCTGTCTCACCAGATTGTGAAACGACAATCACTAATGTCTCTTTTCCATGCAAAATAGGCTTTCTGTATCTGAATTCAGAAGCCAGTTCCACTCTGACAGGAATTCTGCAAAAATCTTCAAATACATATTGCGCACATACACCTACATGATACGCACTTCCACATGCTATTATCTGAATCTCTTTAACATTTTTTAATTCTTCATCAGAAATTTCTACAGAGGAAATATCAATTTTATGATCTTTCACAACTGAATTCAAAGTATCCTGTACTGCCCGAGGCTGTTCGTGAATCTCTTTTATCATGAAATGTTCATACCCATTTCGTTCAGCCGCCTCTGCATCCCAGTTAACTCGAGTCTTTTCAACCTGCACTTCTTCTCTGTCGATGTTGTAGAAAGTAACTTTTCCCTTATCTAGTTCCGCAATCTGCATATTGCCGATATAATATACATCTTTTGTATATTTCAATATGGCTGTCACATCACTTGCAAGGTAACTTTCCTCTCCAACAGTGCCGATAATCATAGGAGCATCTTTTCTTGCAGCATATATCTTTTCCGGATACTCTTTAAACATGATAGCAAGAGCATATGTTCCTCTAATACGAGTCATAGCTCTTGCAATAGCATCAACCGGTCCCTCATTATATTTCTTAATATAGTAGTCAATTAATTTAATTGCTACTTCCGTATCTGTATCGGTATGAAATGTATACCCATGCTTTGCAAGTTTATCTTTTAATTCCTGATAATTTTCAATAATTCCGTTATGCACACCCACAACATTGTGATCATCACTGGCATGAGGATGCGCATTGTTTTCACTAGGTTCACCATGTGTAGCCCATCGGGTATGGCCAATTCCACATGTACCGTTGATGGCATTTCCATTATCAGTTTTTTCTTCCAGTGCTTTTAATCTTCCTTTTGCTTTGACTATTTCAAAGTCGGACGAACCATTACGAATTGCAAGTCCTGAGGAATCATAGCCTCTGTATTCCAGTTTTTCCAATCCATCCAACAAAATATGAGCTGCTTGTTTTGTGCCGTTATATCCTGTAATTCCACACATATTTTTCACCATTAAGGCGGCCTTTCTTTCCGCCTTCACAAACCAGTAATGAAACTACTGGTCAATCTTGCCT
>CAKVLT010000133.1 GCA_934757945.1 uncultured Bulleidia sp.
ATAGAGACCTTTAGCTTCTTTAAATTCAGCAACAGTAGCAATCATAGGGAACATGATACATAAGTGGCCAAATGCAGAAGCACGCAATAATGCACGTAACTGAACTCTGAAGATATCTTTTCTCATCAGGCAGAAACGAACAGCACGAACACCTAAGAATGGGTTCATTTCTTCAGGGAATGTATAGTAGTTTAACTTCTTGTCACCACCGATATCCAATGTACGGATAACAACAGGTTTACCTTCCATTCCTTCCAGGACCTGCTTGTATGCAGCAAACTGTGTTTCTTCATCAGGGAAGTCATTTTCACTCTTCATATACAGGAATTCTGTACGGAACAGACCAACACCTTCACCACCATTTTCATTAACACCTTCAACATCCGCAGGAGAGCCGATATTACCAACAAGTAATACTTTATGTCCGTCTGTAGATATAGATGGCTGATCCTTCATAGCTTTCAAAGCTTCTTTTTCCCTGGCAAACTCTTCTGCTTTAGCGCTGTATTCAGCAACCTGTTCAGCAGTTGGGTTCAGGATAACTTCACCATTGATGGCATCCAGAATAACTTCATCCCCATTATTTGCAGCATCAAGAATTCCTGTCACCCCAACAACTGCAGGGATTTCCAGAGAACGTGCCATAATAGCAGAGTGGCTTGTACGTCCACCGATTTCTGTTGCAAAGCCCTTGGCAAATTCTTTATTTAGAGAACCAGTATCAGATGGTGTTAAGTCTTTAGCAACAATGACCACCGGTTCACTTAATGTTGCCAGGTTAGGAATTTCCTTACCTGTTAAGTTGCATAATAATCTGAAAGAGACGTCTTTAATATCTGCTGCTCTTCCTCTCATGTATTCATCGTCCATGCTTTCAAACATACCAACCATCATGTTGGAAACAGACTGAGCAGCAAATTCAGCATTTGTCTTACTGTTTCTGATTTCATCTTCAATCATATTACGATATTCCGGATCGTTAATCATCATTAAATGAGCATCAAAAATAGCCAGTTCTTCAGCTTTCAAACTCTTTGAAGCAACTTCTTTGATCTTCTCGATATCAGCTACTGTTTTTGTAAACGCAGCATCTAATTTAGCCAGTTCCTGTTCAGAATCAGCCTCGACTTGTTTAATGTCCAAAACAGGTTGAACAAGTTTGTACACTTTTGCAATCGCAATTCCTTGTGAAGCAGCAATTCCCTTAAGCATTAGATAACTCCTCCTTAACGCATGTATCTAATTCATCTATAACATCCTGTAAACAATGCATTTCCCATATGGCATTCCGTGTAAAAACAACACCACATTCTCTTTCGATACGCATAAGAAAATCCACAATATCATAAGAATCCATGTGAAGTTCTTCGAATGTAGTATACGAAGATATGCTCTGTATCTCAGGAGAATACTCTCTGAGACATTCCAGCATCTTATCCAAGATGTATATAGAAGCTTTCATGCAACAATTTTATCATTGTTTACAGGTCAAGGCAACGAAGAAACTCAGTTATTGCGACTCTTTTCAATCTGTAAAATGTAGATTTTGAGAAATATCCAAGATACCATTTTGAATCGGAAGGGAACAGATATTCATGTGTAATGATATGTCTTGTATCCGTTCCGCACATCCTTAAAGCCTCATCAACATAATCAATGTACTCCTTTGCTCCATCATACTTTCTGCTGTTGTCGTACACACTTCCATACAACTCTTTTAAGTGTGCCTGCATTTTAGATGCCTTATACACCCTTCCAATCTCTTCTGCCATCTGGCATTCTTCTTCATAACTTCTCTTTTGCATAATGTCCTCCTTTTTCTGCTTGCTTTAATAAAGAGATAAGCGCTTTCATTTCCTTCAATGTATATATTCACATTATCTTTGCATTTTTCTCAAAAAAATAGCCAATTCCACAATTCATAGACAAAAAAGGCTATAATTCAGGCAAAATTCTCACAAATCAGGAAACTCTCCAACTCTTTTACTTATGAGAAATGATTGTGTATACTAAAAATATTAAAGGAGAAATTCATGAACACATCTGTTGATTCTTCACTTTCAAACAAGAGAATAGTCATTTCCCTCCTTCTCGGAGCATCTGTACCAATACTGGCAAAACTTATGAATATCTATGTAAAGCAAAAAGAAATATCCTTAATGGCTTCTTTCAATGTCATTGGCTGTGTCTTAATGATGTATGACTGGAACCTGTTTGGAATTCATTACAACCGTTCCAAAAAAAATATGCGCACAACTGTTCTGTATACAATTATCGGCATACTATTTATCGGACTACTTGTAACACTGAACTCTAATTTCTTTCATGCTTTACTCATCATCCCAAAAGAAATCACACTCACCTCCTATGGATATGCAAGACCGGCAATGTTACTGGGATACAGCTTTGTCCAATCTTTCCTTGTCAATATTCTGTATAAATGTCTTACCGACAAATGCACTGTTCACGGAAAAGAATTGCAGACAATTCTGATTACAAGTTTTATATTTGGATTTGCTTATTTAATTGCTTTTATCCCATTCAGCCCAATGGTGTGGTTCAGAACCTACCTGTATAACCTGTTACTAATCGCCACCATGTCCTACCTGTATAACCAGTCACATTCCCTGGTGCCAGGATGTCTGGCCATGGGATTTGTATATTTACTATGTATGTTCAATAGAGTAGGGTGAAGTAAATCACATAATTTATTTTGATCCTCTCATTGCACCTACGTACGGTTCCGTATACAGCGCTACATTTGTATTAAATTCACAACTATCTTAGATAGTATTCCAGCGGATTGACTAGTCCAGGTCTTTCCGCTTTTTATATGGCCAGTACTTTGGGACTGATGATAAAGTTGATTACGGTCATTCCGCATTGACGGTATAGTCCCAGTCTTGTGTTTGCCACTTTAAATACTTCTTTATCTGTGAAGTTACACCTG
>CAKVLT010000134.1 GCA_934757945.1 uncultured Bulleidia sp.
GGAATTTACAGTGTTCTGTGATGAAGTATCTTCATTTGAAGTGTTTCTGCCATTTTGGACTGTGTTATCGGTGGCAGTACTGCCATCTTCCTCTGATTCCATTTCAGTATTCATTTTAATGTTCGATGTAAATTTTAAATCATTGACCGGCTTATATGTATCCGTCTCGTTGGCCATGACTGGCATAGATAAAATTCCTGCCATCATAGACATACTTAAGATACCTGATAAGATTCGAGCACCCGTCTTAAAACATATATGTTTCATGTCTTTATTTCTCCTTTCTCGGTGACTGTGTTCCATCCACATAATTCTTTAAACAGATAACAAGACCCATTTCAAACAAGGCAAGTACACAAATCATGATCCACCGTCCTGTATCCATGTCTACAGATGTATTTACATTGCCTGACTGACTCGTTGAAGGTGCATGTGAACCAGATGCTGTTTCTAGTTTTCTGTACACGGCTTTCAATGTCATGTTTGTGTTCACAGTATCATTGAAATCCCACATCTTTCCTGTTTCTACATTCATCCATCCAACAAATTCATAACCATCCTTCAAATAATGGGCTGGCTCACTGATTCGGCCACATTCATCCAGTTCTACAACAGATGAAATGTCACCATCTATCAGTGTGATTTTTGTGGAAACTGCATAGGTTAAGGGTACAGTGGCCTCATCCGCAAGTACAGGCATGCTGATACCGCTTAACACAGGTATCAGCATCATCCCCAGTAATACAAAATGTTTTTTCATATTCTCTCCTCCATTCCATTTACTTAAGAAACTGAAAAATCATTGATCTAAACCAGAAATATTCTAAAGATGGCAGTACTGCCATTTTGATTTCTGACTTGGATCAGTAATTTTATAAAAGAATCAAAAGAAGAACAGCCCTGTCATAGAAGCCTGTTCCTCATATATTCAATTTTACGTACTGCTTTGAATTACTGATTGATGATACTTGCTGTATAAGTCAAAGTACCATTGTAGTGACCTGCTACTTCAGCAGCCTTTGTAGTTGTATCCAAAGTGAATTTCATTGTAGTTTCACCAGTATTCGTTCCTGAGTTTACATTCAATACATCTCCGTTTACAGCGATGTCTTCAGCACCACCATTGTTAGCGTGGTATGTCAATACTTCAGCACCACCGTTTGTGATTGTGAATGCACCTGCATCACCAGATCCAGCGACCTTGATATTCAATTTCTTTCCTTCTTGAATAATATTTTCTGTAACTTCGACTTTATTGCCTTCTTTAGCTACATGCTGATTAATACCTGCATTTTTACCGAAGTCGATTTCTGGGTGGATTGACCATTTATATGAGTCTTCAACCAAATATTTTACGTCTGTAGTTGCACTGGTTGGTTCAGTTGTTCCAGTCACTTCTTGTGCAAACACGTTCATTGTTGGAGCTACTACTGTAGCTAAAGCTGTTGCACCAGCCAATAATAAATTTTTAAAGTTTTTCATAATCGTCTTACCTCCTAAATTAAAATTAAATTGCGATTATTTGTTCTGTACTGCGTCTATGACCCACAGGCAGAATAAGGATCTATATCATATAAACCCTTATGACTGGATGCACTGGAAAGGAGAAAGGAGTACACCCAATCATAAAAGCTCATATAATACGAAAGGATGGCAGTGCTACCATCCTTGAATGGATGTATATTTGATTATTTTACATTCAGTGTTAGATTCACAACACCCTGATTTGTCTTTGTCTTCTTGTCAGAGCGATAGGGCTGGATAACGATGTACGCATCATAAGAACCTTTTTTCAACGGTCTTTGGAATTCCATCTTTTGAATGTAGTTGTTTGGTGATACCAGTCCCGATTGATACAGAAGCTCATCGTTTTCTTTAAGATACAACGCAAACGTCATGTAGAAACAGTCAGACTTAGATTCAACGCCAATCTTATGACTTTTACCGTCTTTTGTTTTGACCTTGATAGTCTGTGCCTTGTCTGAATATCCAATCGCCTCGATTTGATATTTTCCTTTCTTCGTCTTTGTGATTTCAAACAAGTCTTTGTCATACTTTCCAACAGATTTTACTTCAGAATCAATTCCATTCAGTTTCAAATAGTGATTCAATTCCACTTTATTTCCACTGTCTACAACAAGATCTTCCACTTCCTTGCCGTCTACTGACATTTTATCAACGTACCAGTAGTTCTCTTCGGGATTATGAAATTCAAATCCCTGTGTAATCTCTTTTGTATTGGCAGGAATATTGAATGCACCCCAGCCTGGCAAAGTTACATTTTTACTGCGATCCACAGGCTTTTCCGGCTTAACATAACTGCTCTGTTCTGTATCTACATCCAGAGGTTTATCATCATCCTTTCTGTTGAAAAGAAAGAAACCGCCTAACGCAATAATCAGTACAAGTATCAGTATAATAATGTTCTTTCTTTTATCCTTTTTGTTTTCATCCATAAATATCATCCTCCATATTTTTAGATGGCAGTACTGCCACCTTGTTAAAACTCTAAAAAAGTATCCAAGACTCCGTTGTTTTAAGACGGAGAGGGATGCTTTTTTTGAATATCTACATAATTCTTCTTGAATATAATTGAAACAGAATCTGTTCTCGTATCATTATTCATCACTCCTTTTTTTCTTGATTCACAATATATATGTCAGAAACTTTTCAAAAAAAATGGCATTCCAGCAGCATATTTGGAAAAATGAAAAAAATCCGCAGCATCTAACGCCACGAGGTCTTTTTTAATATTTGTTTTACCATCCTCTTCGCTTGTTTTATTTTAAAACCAAAAAGCGCCTGCTTTATAAGCCGACGCTTGTTTGTTTTATAGTCTTCATTTTATTGATGATGATCATGTCACCAGTACACTGAACATCAATCTTATCACCTACATGATATCCAAG
>CAKVLT010000135.1 GCA_934757945.1 uncultured Bulleidia sp.
GAATGCATAGGTGCAGGAATCTTACCACCGCGATTTACCATTACATCTGGTTTAATCATCTTAACAGGCATAATAGGCCCTTCTCCAAGTAATCCTCCAAACACCAGTTTTTCTCCTGCTTCCTTACCAATAGCCGGAATCAGTCTGCAGGCCGTTGTTTTTGTATTCACCATACCAATAGCAGCTTCATCAGCAATAATAGCAGAAATGGTTTCAGCTGTAGTATCCCCAGGAATAATAATCATATCCAGACCTACAGAACATACACAGGTCATTGCCTCAAGCTTTTCCAGCGTTAATACACCTTTTTCTGCTGCAGCAATCATCCCTGCATCTTCACTGACAGGAATAAAAGCACCACTGAGTCCTCCTACAGAACTGCTGGCCATCACGCCGCCTTTTTTCACAGCATCATTTAACATGGCGAGACACGCTGTAGTTCCAGGTCCTCCACACACATCCAGACCGATTTCTTCCAGAATCTGTGCAACAGAGTCACCCACTGCAGGAGTTGGAGCAAGAGAAAGATCCACAATACCAAATGGCACACCCAGTCTTCTTGCGGCTTCGCTTCCTACCAGCTGTCCCATTCTTGTAATCTTGAAAGCAGTTTTCTTAATAATTTCCGCAATTTCATTCATGGAAGCGGACTTGCCTGCTTTTCTTACAGCTTCTCTTACAACACCAGGTCCTGAAACGCCTGTATTAATAACCACATCTGGTTCAGTTACACCATGGAATCCACCTGCCATAAATGGATTGTCTTCTACTGCATTACAGAACACCACAAGCTTGGCTGCTCCAAAACAGTTATTTTCCTGTGTTTTTTCAGCACATTCTCTGACAATATGTCCCATCAGTTTTACAGCATCCATATTAATACCTGCTTTTGTAGAACCTACATTAACTGAAGAACAGACAAGGTCTGTACATGCAAGAGCTTGTGGAATGGAACGAATAAGAGACTCATCTGCAGGTGTCATACCTTTCTGTACCAGTGCAGAATATCCTCCAATAAAAGAAGCTCCTACAGCTTTAGCAGCCTTATCCAAAGTCAAAGCATATTTTACAGGATCTCCTCCTGATACATTGACCAGTAAAGAAATCGGTGTCACGGTAATTCTTTGATTGATGATAGGAATTCCGTATTCCCCCTGAATCTCCTTAGCCACTTTCACAAGATCTTTTGCTCTGGTGGTAATCTTGTGATAGATTTTTTCACAGGAAACGTCTATATCACTGTCTGCACAATCCAGAAGATTGATACCCATGGTAATCGTACGGATATCCAGATTTTCTTCTTCAATCATGCGGATAGTTTCCAATATGTTATCACTGAATGTATTCAACATACTTTACCTCAAATAGAATGCATGGCATTGAAAATATCTTCTGCCATCACATGCATATCCAATCCTTCTGCTTTACCAAAAAATCCGAATTCCTCTGAAATATCCTGAATCTTCACTTCTTCAGGCACTTCCACAATCATGATCATTGTAAATAATCCCTGTAAAACCTTCTGGGTAACATCCACAATATTGATTTGCTTATCGGCACATTTTGTGGCAACAAAAGCCAGGATGCCAGGTCTGTCTTTTCCTACTACTGAAATAACTGCTTTCATACACTTTTTCCTTTCCATGTAATTTCCTATAGATTTTAACATATAACCTCATTTCCATTAGAGAATTTAGTGTTTTTTATTATAATGAAAGCATGAAGAAAAAATCCGGTTTTACATTAGCTGAGCTGTTGATTGTCATTTCCATCATTGCTTTACTTACAGCCATTTCCATTCCCATCTTCACCTCAAAACTTGAAAAAAGCAGAAGAGCAGTAGATATGGCCAACGCCAGAAACATCATGGCTGTTCTTGCAAGTGCACTCAATGCAGGAGATATTGAATTTACAGACAGTACTTCCGTCAATATTCACGGGGAAAGTGTTCCTTCCTGTATTGCAGTTGTCGTCAATACAACAGGTGTTACTTCCTATGTCAGCGGCAATGTCAGAGTAGATGGTGTTGTATGGTCACCTGCGCAGGAAAGTACAGGCCATTATCGATTAAGAAAATATCTGGAATCTTCAGGTATCAACTCATACACTCTGCACAGTCAGCATTCAAAAGATAACGGATGGGCATTTTATGCTGTCTTGCTGTACAGTGATGGCACCATGCGTATTGCGTCCGGAACGGAAGATGATTCTCATGAGTATAATGATAACACCTTTGAAATTCATGCAAAAAACTGGAAAGAAGCAGCCTCCTCCAATATGGAAAAAGCTATGGAATTAAAATACTAAAAAACTCTTCCTGATTATTATATGGAAGAGTTTTTAGTATCCCGCAGTATATTCAGTACTTTCTTTTCATCTTTTATATAATGTGCCGATTTCACAATAATTGTCATTGTATCATTCTGTAAGTGAAGCTTTTGTGACAGTTCCTGTTGAATTGTCCATATCACAAGCAAATTCACATACGCCTTGCATCCAAAATCCAAAGCTATGCAATATACATTCCTGTCCAGAACGTCTTCTTTTCTTTGAAAATCCAGCATACTGACACAGGGAATATACCCTTCGTCAGTCAAAGGTTCAGCGTCGTAATTGTCGCAGATCTTGTAAAAGGGTTAGATTGCAAACGTTGTATACTCCATTCCATCTGATTTTTCTGATACATGTATGCATACAGTCTTGCAGCATAGGAATTGTGATGATGCAGTTCCTTCAGGGCAGTAAAATTACGTACCATCCAGCCATATTCCTCACTGACTTTGTACTTATCACTAATTTTACCAGGTAAAAAAATATCTGGCACCCGTAAGACCAGATAGAAAATATCAGCGCAATATGAAACCTAAATCAGTTGTTCCGTTCAATACAAAAGCATCATA
>CAKVLT010000136.1 GCA_934757945.1 uncultured Bulleidia sp.
GCACCGGAATGTCCTAATACAACGACATTTCGTACCTCATTAGCAAGATAGTCTTTCATATGCATTATCCCTCAACTTTCAGAATGTCCTTTAGGTCAGCAAGACATTCTTTACGCACATAATGAATGGCAAGATTAGCTTCGTTGTCTTTCATTGTCTTATCTGCGCCATGTTGCAGTAATACATTGACCAGATTTGGATAACCAATATATGCAGCTCTCATTAATGCTGTGCAGCCTCTGTTATCCGCCTGATTCACATCAGCACCATTATCTAACAGGAATGTAATGATTTCTTCTTTATACGCTGTAACAGATTCCATCAATGCAGTTCTTCCCTGTTCATCCTTGGCATTTACATCTGCGCCTTTTCTTACGAGGTATTCCACTGTTTCAGTTTCACCAAGCAATGCAGCTCTCATTAATGCAGTTCTTCCCTTATTATCATGAGAATTGACATCAGCACCAGCATGAACCAGCATTCTGCAGATTTCAAGATGACCTTTCTTTGCCGCACCCATTAATGCAGTTTTATTATTTTTGTCACGAAGACGTACATCTGCTCCATTATCAAGCAGGAATCGTACGATATCCGTATATCCTCTTTTTGCACTTCTCATAAGTGCAGTTCTTCCATCACCATTTGTGACGTTGACGTCAGCACCTTTAGATACCTGAGAGCATACTTTAGCAAAGTCCCCTCTGGCAGCTGCATCAAAGAATTCATGATTTGTTTGATCCATGATCGTTTCCTCCTATTATATGATTTCAATCAAACGAGTGATAAAAAAGATGGACACAATATCCATCTTATTTGACACAATGAAAGTACTTGGATTCCTCAATGAAAACAGGAGCTTTATCAGATCCTTTGAAGTCATTATTAACGTTGAAAACAATGTTGGTATAGTTCATGATCTTTCTCCATTTCTCTGGATTTCAAATACTTCTTGATACCTATATTCTAACGAATATAAATAAAACATCAAGAGCTGTTCCTGATGTTTTAATCAATTCTTCGCAACTTCATGTAAGCCTTTACATTTTCGTTTCATTTTTAGTGATGACAGTAGTAATAGGATAAGGAATTTCTATATTTTCCTTCTTGAATTCCTTGAAAATTCTCTCTCTCACAACCGGGGCAACCTGCCAGTATTCCTTTAAACTATTTGTTCTTATGCAATATCTGAGACGAACACTGGAATCATCAAAAGCATCTATGATAATACGGTCAATCGGTATATGATTCTGTTTTTCTTCTGCACTTCTTTCATCAAGGATACCATTGGTGGTTTCCAGTACCGAACATATTACCTGTCTGACTTTATCAATATCTGAATCATAGGAAACTCCAATATATTCAAATTGTGCATATTTAGTATTCTGAAATCCTTTATTCTCCACAATAGCAGAATTCATCACATTATTAGGAATCAGAATTTTGGAGTTCTGTGAGGTGGAAATAACTGTATGTCTTAAAGAAATTTCCTGAATATATCCTGCTATATTTTTTTCTGGAAGAGAGATATAATCCCCTTCTTTAAACGGATGGTATAACGCAAGGAAAAAACCACCAATAAAATTCGAAAAAGATTCCTGTGCTGCCAAAGATACGCCTACTGCAAAAATACTGGTAGCACCCAGAACAGCTTTTCCTACGCCTTTTAAAGGGGTAATAGAATACAATATAACAAATAAAGCAACAATATAAATAACAGACACAATTGTTTTCTGAATATATGCAAGCATAAGAGGATTCTTATACTCTTTCAGTTCTCTTTGCTTTTTAAACGTCTTATGAATTGTTTTCACAATACAGACTGTCACAACTACAACCAGTGCTGTCTGTATAAGAAATCCCAGCAATCCGTTTTCAAAAACATTATCTCCAATATTCCATACGTTTGTATTCATAAGTAGCTCTTTCCCTTCAATAATTTTTCTCTTTCTTTGTAATCCGGCATATATGTTTGCACTATTTTATAAAATGCTCTGGAATGATTTGCCTGTAAAAGGTGCGCATATTCATGCAATAAGACATATTGCAGACATTCTTCAGGATAATGTATTAATCTTGAAGAAATACGTATTGTTCCTTTAGACGGTGTACAAGATCCCCATCTGCTTCGCATATCTCTTACAGTAATCACTGGTAACTGCAGATGATGATTTCTGCAGATACATGTGTCATAAGCAGATCTAAATTCCATAATCTTTTTTTCTATGATAGTTTTGGCGTACTGTTTAAACAATATATCCAGATCTTCTTTATGACATAAAGAATAATAGAATACACCCTCCTTTACTGTCAAAGAAGGTTTTAAAGCTTTTTGCTTTATAACTTTCATTTTCTCACCAAAGACATAGACATGCCCTTCCTGTTCACAGGAATTCAGTGTCTGTTCTATTTTTACAGCTCTTAAAGTTTTTTCCAGCCAGTTTTTTTTGGCTTCTATAAAACTTAAAATTTCTCTGTCAGAAAAGTGTCTTGCAGCACTCACTTTGATTTTTCCGTCTTTTTCGACTTTCATAATCATTCTTTTCATGTTTTTCTTTGTGATTTCCACAGGAATTTCCTGTTGATTTATAGCAATATATACGACTTTTCTCATAATAACCTCATTCTACAAAAAATAGTTGTTGCAATCAAACGGTATTTTGGGTATTATATTGGAGCACATGGCGGCTATGGTGAAGTTGGTTAACACACTGGATTGTGGCTCCAGCACTCGTG
>CAKVLT010000137.1 GCA_934757945.1 uncultured Bulleidia sp.
CTGCTTTGGATTTAAAGTAGTATATCATAACGGTTCATTTTTACTCCTGCAGAATATTGAGTCAATAGACATCTCCTGTGTCCCGGGAATGGAATATATTGAAAACGATGAAGAACTGTATGACCGTGAACCGTTTACGGTAGAAGTTGGAAATACAGAAGACATTGATAAAATCGCAGATATTCTCCGTGAGCTTGGAGACCATTATCTGGAAGAAGATGTAGCATCTATTCCGTTATCACTCACTGCTTATATGAAAGTCACATCTTTTAATCCAGTTGTATATGAAGTTTGCTACATGGATAAAGAAAGAAAACAGAGGACAGTAGAAGAGGAGAAACTTCGAAAAGAAGCAGTACAGGAACTTCTGATATACCAGGGGTAATTTTTTCACATCCCCTTTATGTGTCCTTGCTCAGTCAATGATCAGTACGAAATATACTCCTTCCGCACGCCATCAAACAGTGTATCCTGCAGCATCTCCTCAACAGCTTTAAAGGATGTTTCATAGAAATCTGCACCATTTTGTATTTCTATGAAATAGCCTTTTCGTGCATATTGCAGATAGTAATATGCAAGAGAGAGATTAGTTGAAAATACCCCTTCTGACAGAAATTCTCTTGCAAGTGCAAAACACAGACTTGGATAATACTTTAATATATCATTTTCCAAAACAGCATCCGGATCCACCCAGTCTTTTCCCAATAAAAGTTCTGCGGCTGTTTTGTAATAGTACACTGACATTTCGGGATCTTTCATATTCCACTTATCCCTGCTGTAAATATCTCCAAGTTTATAGCATGCGTCGACATTTCCTTTGTCTGCCGCAAGTTTAAAATATTGTAAGGCAAGGCTGGTATTGGCTTCTGTATGTCTTCCATACAGATAACAATATCCAAGATTACTCAAAGCTGTATCATTTCCCATAGCCCCTGCCAGATGATAATACTCCGTTGCTTCTTCATACTTTTTCAGTTTATATAGGTTAGCTCCCTTATTCAGAATATACTCAGAGTCTCCATTTCGAACAGCTTCTGTATCTGCATTTGTCATTTTCATCATTTTCCATCCTCTTTGTTGCATCTCTTATAAGAAGTATACCCTTAATTATCTGCTTGTGTAGTATAGTGAAGTAAATCAAGTAATTTACTTTGACCCTCTCATTGCACCGTACGTACAGTTCCGTATACGACTCTACATTTGTATTGTATTCACAACCATCTTACCCACCATCGAGCCTTATATCAAATTTCTGTTTGTACGCTCTAAAAACTCGCCACACCACTTCCTTCACGGATACCAGTTTGTGGTTCACTTCACCTGGCGGTAAATACCTGTGGTACAGTTCTTACTATACTGAATGTGCATCATGCCCGACACATTAGAAAAGGTCTGATAATGCATATCAGACCTTTTTTCTCTATGTCATCTATTTATTTCGCAGGTTGTAATCTTACAAAATATACCCCAGGTTCAATACTTGTATCAGAAAAGGAATCTACAGTACAGAAATCAAACTCTTCTGCATCTTCCGGTACTTCAAAGACGATTTCTCCTGTATATGGTTCCCCGTTTTCCAAAGCAAATCTTGTCGGAAACTGTGAACTGCTTAAAGTATCCAGTGGATTACCCTCCTCATCATACAGGACAGATAATGCAAATCCGTCTTCCTCTTCTCCCCATTGAATCTGGAATTCCAGATCACTCATCTGAATAGGTTCCTCCAGAATATCTTCCAGTGTCATATTTACCACAACCAGCTGATTGCCTTCTTTTGCACTGTAAGTACCATAATCATAGGTGACTTTCGAACTGTTGACAGTAAAGTAATAGAAATACGTTTCTATCTTCTGTCCCTCCTGTCCATCATTAACACTGAGGCTCGCAGGATCTACAGTGTCTGCTGAAGGTTCAATCCCGTTTTTCTGATTATAGTCCTGAATTGCCTCGTCAAGGGTTTTGTTTTTGGCACAGCCCGCAAGCAAAACACATGCAAGAGGCCACGCAATGATCTTTTTCATATTTCCAAACTCCTTATGAGCTTAGTATATCTTAGTTATCACTTCTTGAATAGGCATTTTTCATGACGTTGCTTGCTTCATATAACACCTTATTCAAGACTTCATCTGTTTCCTTCTGTAACATCGCACTGACAGCTTCATTAGCCTTTTCACACAGTGTATCTTCATTTTCCCATGCATTCAGCAGCTGTTCATCAAATTCATGAACAATGGCATTGGCTTTGGATGCCACAGACAACTGATATCTTTCAATATGCATGATAGATTTACCATATGACGCATTAGCAAGAGCTCCTATCAATCTGTTACTCCAGTAGAAGTTATCTGTAGTTACCTTTGCTGTGGTGTTACCAAGATATGCAGGTACGGTATGCACATTTGTATAGAATGGTGCCATGGCATTAAACGCATTGGAACCTTCCGCAATCCACTGTAGAGTTCTGAAAGCTTCAGGCATATATGGTCTGATCTGAATCAGTCCAAGGAAGTCATTACGATTGATACCGATGGAACGATACATACCACGATATCTTTCATCTCCATAGCTTCCATATGGATCATATTCTGTACCCTGATAATGAGAAGACAGAATATAC
>CAKVLT010000138.1 GCA_934757945.1 uncultured Bulleidia sp.
GGTCTATTTTTTCTAATAAATGAATCTGGTTTCCAGGAACCTGCGCATCTCTAACAAGGTAGAAAGCAGCAGACAAACCTGCAAGACCTGTACCAATGATGTAAGCATTCTTCTTATCAGCATCCTTTGGTTTTAAAGGACGAGCAAATGCTTCATAATTACCTGAACCATAATACATAAACTTTTTCTCCTTTGTATTTACGTCTAAAGTATAGTACCAGCAAAGCAGATTTCAATTTACACACTTGGCAATTTGTATACAGAAATATACAAACAAAAAACATGTCAAAAGAAAAAAATAAACAGAATTATACATCCTGTTTATATGTGTAATAGGTGATTTTCATGATTCCATATACTACTTCTTTTTTATACTGAAGATGCTTAAATTCTTTTTTGTAGGTTTCTTCTTTTAAAGATTCAATCACTATTTTTCCTTCAGGGTTCAACAAATCATTTTTGTCTATGATGTCCAGTATTTCAAAATTATGTTGTTTTGCATAAGGCGGATCAAGATAAATCAGATCAAAGCTTTCCTTCTTTTCTATAAGCAAAGAAAGAGCCTGTATATCTTTCATGCAAAGTACATTACAGCAATCCCTGCATTGAAGAGTATCTATATTCTTTTTAATAACTACGCATGCCTGATGGTTACTATCCACCAGCACTGCATGATCAAATCCTCTGGATATAGCTTCCAGTCCTATAGCGCCACTTCCTGCATATAAATCCAGCACATTACCACCATCAAACAGAGAACCCAAAGAAGAAAACACAGCTTCCTTAACTTTGTCTAAAGTCGGCCTTGTTTTATTTCCGGGTAAGGTTTCCAGTCTTCTGGAAGAATACATTCCTGCTATAATTCTCATTGAATCTCCTTTCTTTTATAAGCACCTATGATTGCCTGACAAATACCAATGGAAGCCATAAAAGACATGGCACTGGAACCACCTGCAGATACCAATGGTAAAGGAACACCTGTCAAAGGAATAAGCCCTGTAATACCTCCTACATTCAAGAAGATATGCAGAAAAAAATACATGGCTGTTCCCACAAGAATAATGCGGGCGGATTCAGATTTGATACGTCGTGCATAATAAAACAATCTGTAGATAATAAACCCATACAATGCAAGCAAGAACAGAAAGCCTATAAACCCGCATTCTTCAATAATAATAGCAAGGATAAAATCATTATTAGCTTCTGGGAAATTCATATATTTTCTTGTGGAATTACCTATACCCTTCCCTTTTAAACCACCTTCACTCATGGCAATTAAGCCAGCAATAACCTGATATCCTGTACCGTATACATCTTTAAAAGGATCAATAGCAGCATAAAAACGATTTTTTTGATATGTTTTTAACGGAAGTCTGGAAATAATCTTTTCCCCATAGGGATTCAGAATAAGACAGCTGATTGCTACAACAGAATAGAAGCAGATACGTAACACGTTCTGGAATTTCTTCAGTTTCGGATTCTTTGGAATTAAAACAACGATACAGAATAAAAGAAACTGAATTGCCATCGTACCAAAGTCTTTCTGTAAAATAAATGTAATACCAAATACTGTCCCGCATAGTACAAGAGGCTTTTTCAGGACATCCATACAGGTTTCTTCTTCCTTATATTTCCTGTCCCCAAGATGCAGAGCAACAAGTAAAATAACAATAATCTTGGCAAACTCCGCAGGTTGTATGGTGATTTCGACTCCCGGCAAAGGGATACGCAACCATGCCTTTGCACCCTTTACTGCAGGGAAAGCAAGACATGCAATCATCATTACCATTGTCCATATAACCACATATGAAAATCCATTTTCCTTCAACTGTTTCAAAGAAAAGAAATTGGATAGTTTGGCCATAATAACATAACCGATACAAACAAAGATAAACTGTTTAGCAATGGAAAGTGCTAATGCCATGGAATTACCAACAGCAGTTCCCATAGATGCAGAGCCGATCATTATAATGCCATATAGACACAAAGCAACAATTGCCAGATGCAGCGAAAGGTCACTTTCAGCATTTAATTTAATATAACTGCTCAATCGGTTAGAGTTCTTTTTTTTCTGTTCCATGCAATATATTTTAGCATACAGACACTATTAGAACAGGATTAAGAAAAAATATTTTCAGTTAAGCGTTTTCATTTCTTTTTACCCTATTTACTTTTTTCTTTTATTTATCTAGAATTTATCCGAGGTAGTTGTATGTTAATAAATAATGATACGATCATAAAAGACGACAATCCTTTGATTCGTCAAAAATCTTTACCTGTTTCTTTACCTTTAAGCGAAGAAGACAGTACTATTTTAAAAGAAATGTTGAAGTACGTAGAAGACTCAACAGATGAAGAAATTGCAGAAAGAGAAAATTTAAGACCAGCTGTGGGTATAAGTGCTATTCAGATAGGTATTCCCAAGCAGCTTACAGCAGTGGTAGTACCTACTGTAGATAAAGACGGGAATGAGAAAACCATAAAATATATGCTTGCAAATCCTAGAATTGTTTCTCATTCCACCCAGAAAGCCTATTTACAAAGCGGTGAAGGCTGTCTTTCCGTTGTGGAAGATCACCCTGGTTTTGTAGTGCGCAGTGCCAGAG
>CAKVLT010000139.1 GCA_934757945.1 uncultured Bulleidia sp.
ATGGAATATCCTCTTTTTCAAAATCTGCATCTAGCGTCCAGTACTCTACCGGAATAAATGCGTTGATCTGTTTTTCTCTTTCTACAATCAGTTTTAAGGCAACACTCTGCACTCTTCCTGCAGATTTTGACTTGATTTTGTTTTTTAACAGCATACTCAGCTTAAAACCGATGATTCTGTCCAGAATACGACGTGTTTCCTGAGAATGCACAAGATCCATATCGACTTTTCTCGGAGCTTTAAAAGCCTCCTGAATGGCTTTCTGAGTAATTTCATGGAAAGCTACTCTGTCAACATCTTCTTCCTGCAACCCCAATACCTGAGATAAATGCCAGGAAATAGCTTCTCCCTCTCTATCAGGGTCGGTAGCAAGATATACTTTATCTGCCTTTTTGGCATCTTCCTGCAATTCTTTGACTACATCCTGTTTGTCTTTGGAAATTTCATAAACCGGTTCAAAATTGTTTTCAATATCTACTCCCAGTCCACCCTTTCCTTTAATAGCAAGATCGCGAATATGGCCTTTACTGGAAACAACTTTAAAATCTTTTCCAAGGTATTTCTGAATCGTTTTGGATTTTGATGGTGACTCTACTATGACTAAGTTTTTCATGCAAACCTCACTTTTCTTCTATCTATGTTTAAAGCTGATTGAAATCATATAGTATTTGTGCCCCTTCGTCAATCAATCGATTACAACCTTGCCCATCTGTAGTATCAAAAGGATAAGGTATACTGTAAATCTCTCTGTCCATTTCCAGAGCGTAATTGACTGTAAGCATAGTTCCGCTTCTTAATGCCGCCTGTGTCACAAACAGCCTTTCTCCAAGTGCTGCTAAAATGCGATTTCTGACAGGAAAATTTTGTTTTCTTACCGGTGTATAAAAAGGAAATTCACTTAAGATAAGTCCTCCTGCTTCTATAGCACTGTATAGATGTCTGTTACAATACGGATATTGATAATACAACCCATGACCGACAACTGCAATAGTTTTCCCTCCATTTAATGCGGATTCATGTGCTATGGCATCTACTCCTTTTGCAAGTCCAGATGTAATAACATACCTTTTTTTCAAAACATCCGTAATCCTTTGTGTAGTTTTTTTCCCATAATCGCAGACATTTCTTGAACCAACTACTGTCACTTTTGGTAACGACAGTAAAGAGACATCTCCTTTATAAAATACTACAAATGGAGGAGCTTTCAGCTCCTTCAGACTCGCTGGATATTCTTTATCCAGTACTGTAATATACTTTTCCTGTATATGTTGATAGGGAACAGTTTCTCTGGCCTGTAAAGCTTTATATATTTTATTCCAGTTACCTTCATAGGCATAAGACAATTGTGCAAGATATGTTCGCATGTCAATTTCCTCCTCACTATATATATTTGTAAAAACAGCACATATATTTACACTGATTTCAAAAATATGTATTCTATTTTCATGAATAAAGAAATTGCAAGACAATACGGCTTAAAAAACAGAAAAGCACTCAGCACAAAGGATAGAAAAGATAAATCTCATGCCATCTTTCTGCAGCTACTGCCCTTTCTTACTAACGCAGAACATATTGGCTGTTATATACAAACAGGTTATGAAGTTGAAACACAAAATATTCTGGAGTGGTGTTTTCAACATTGCAAACATGTCTATGCCCCTAAAGTGACAGGCAATACTCTGCAGTTTTTCGAAATTCAAAGTTTTCAGGATTTAAAAGAAGGCAGCTATCATATTATGGAACCTGTCACAAAAGAAACAGCAACTATACTTGACATAGATCTCATGCTTGTACCTCTAAGTGCTTTTGATCCATCTGGCAACAGGTGTGGGTATGGCAAGGGCTATTATGACTCTGTCTTAAAAGAGTGTAAAAAAACAATTGGACTGGCTTATAATTGTCAGAAAATGGATACGATAGACTGTGAAAAGCATGATATTCCTTTACACATGATAATAACTGAAACCGCTATGTATACATGTACATCCATCAGATACTTACAAAAATAAAAATGGGTTGATAAACTCAATCCATTTTCTTTATCTGTGACACCTTAATATGTACATTTTTAAAATAATGACAGCTGATGGTGTGATACAGGACCAAAGCTTCTTCTGTGTATAGGTGTGATACCATACTTTTCAATAGCTTCAAGATGTTGCCTGGTAGGATATCCTTTATTCTTTGCAAACCCATATTCAGGATACTGTTTATCATATTCCAGCATGATGCGGTCCCTTGTCACCTTGGCTAAAATACTTGCTGCTGCAATACTGATGCTTTTCTGATCCCCCTTTACCAGATCAATTACCTCACGGCCTTCAACAGACGGTAAAGGCATGGCATCTGTTAAAATCACAGGAGCCTTACTGTCTATGGCAAGCTGTGTCATGGCACGTTGATCTGCTCTGTAGATATTGTAGGTATCAATATCTTTTTCACTGACTTCCCAGATGGAAAACCATAAAGCATCTTCCTGAATCGTCTGAAACAAAGCCTCTCTTTTCTTTTCACTCAAAGCTTTGGAATCATATATATCCGGATTTTCATATCCTGCAGGAAACACAACCGCCGCAACAGATAGCGGACCTGCAAGAGGTC
>CAKVLT010000140.1 GCA_934757945.1 uncultured Bulleidia sp.
TGCAGTTTTACCAGCTTCTGCAGTCGTGAGATCTTTTCGCACCTGACGTAACTGTGCTTCTTTTCTTTCGCAGTCATTCATGATAGAAACACGTTTTTCACGTTTGGATTTCATTTCATTGATAATGGTATCTCTCTGGGAATAGGCACTGTTCAAATCCTGAATTAAAGTATCTTCCATAGTGTCCGCATCTTCTGTTTCATCAGAGGTATCTCCAAGTAAAGCAAGATCATTTTTCAGTTTTTCAAACTTGTTTTTTTTAACATCCACTACAGGTTCCAGTGCTGCAATACTGTATCTTGTTTCCTGAAGAGATCTTCTGATTTCATCCAGAGACTGTTCGCTTTTTCTCAAGGACTGCAAAGACAGAGATACTTTGTTTCTCTGAATTTCCATATCTTTTGCAAGAATATCTGCTTCTTTTTGCATGGTCATGATATTGGCGTTATGTTTAGATTTACCACCCGTCATGGAACCACCACGGTGAATGACTTCTCCATCCAATGTAACAATCTTATATTGACGTTTGGTCAAAGAAGACAGCTCATTACCGCTTTCCATATCCTGGCATACAAGAACGTTATTTAGCAAACTGTCCACAACAGGATTAAACAGAGGTTCATTATGCACAAATGTAGAGGCTACACCTAAATACCCCTTTACATTATTACAGATGATTTCCACATCTCTTGAAATCCACCTTGCCTGACAGACAGTAAGTGGTAAAAATGTAGCTCTTCCACTCTGGTTTCGTGTTAAGAAATGAATTGCTTCTCTTGCACATTGATCATCCTTTGTAACGATATTATTTAATGCACCGCCTAAAGCTGTAGATATAGCTTCTTCATAACCTTCTTCTGCTTTTAATACCTGTCCTACAACTCCATAAATGCCAGATAAAGATTGAGCATGATCCATAATGGATTTGATACCACCCTGGTTATTAAAAGGATTTCTTAATAGCTGTTCGACAACATTTTTCCTGTTTTCAAGATTTCTAAGTTTGACACTTGCCGTATCATATTCTGTCTGAATATCCAGTTTTTTCTGTGTGGCAATACTTAATTTTTCAGTCTCCAGTTTTAAAGCAGTCTGTAAAGTTTCCAGTCTTTGCTTTCTGTCTTCGTATTCGACTCTGGCATTTTCAAGAAGTGCTTTAGTTTCCTGAATCTTCTGCTGGGTATTACCGCTTTCTATGATATACTTACGTTTTTCATCAAGTTCAGTACGTCTTCCTTCCAGAGACCGGATTTCATTCAATACCTGCATATAGGCATCCTGAAGAGCATTTACCTGAGAGTCCAGTGCAGATGCCTGGTTTCTGTTTTCCTGGATTTTATTTTCAGAGACAAGAATATTTGTCTGATACATGGTGATTTCAGCATCAATATCAAATAAAGTTTTTTTGGCAGACTCAATACTCTCCTTGATTTCATCAATTTCCTGTAAAAGAACAGAAATTTCAATTTCTTCAAGTCTTGCTTTCTTTTCTCTGTAAATTTCAGCTTTTCTTGCCTGACGTTTTAAAGGAGATACCTGTTTTTCAAGTTCCAGTAAGATATCATTTGATCTGTCAAGATTATCTTTTGTACGCTGTAATCTTACAATAGATTCCATGCGTTTCTTTTTATATTTGGCAACACCTGCTGCTTCTTCAAAAATACCTCTTCTGTCCTGTGGCTTGGCATCTGCAAAAGATACAACGTTACCCTGAGAAATAATAGAAAGAGAATCTCTTCCAAGCCCTGTATCCAGAAACAAATCCACAATATCTTTTAAACGCACATTCTGTTTATTAATAAGATACTGAGCGTCTCCGGAATCTCTGTAAAGCTTTCTTGTGACCTCGATTTCGTCCTGCTTTGAATTCAGGATATGATTAGAATTATCAAAAACCAGTGTTACCTGTGCTGCATTCAATTTCTTTCTGTCTGCGCTGCCTGCAAATATGATGTCATTCATTTTTTCGCCACGCATGCTTTTGGCACTCTGTTCACCAAGCACCCATCTTACGGCATCGGAAATGTTGGATTTACCACATCCGTTTGGACCTACCACACCTGTAAGAGGCTGATCAAATTGAATAACCGTTTTATCCGCAAAGGATTTAAATCCCTGCATTTCAATTCGTTTTAGAAACATGAAAATCTCCTCAATTGCATCATAAAGTATAGCAAAATAAAGCAGTATTTAAAACAATGCGAACAATTGCACATTTAAAAAAGGCACTTTTACAGTACCTTTCTTCTTATTTTTTCTCTTCCAGTAAAGAGACAATCTTTTCAAGAGCTACCAGCTCATCTGACTTTTTAGGGGCGGCTGTCGCTTTTTCTTCTTCAAAAGCACCTTTAATTTTATTCACTGTCTTTACAAAACAGAACAGAATAAAAGCCATAATGATAAAGTTGATCACTGCGGAGATAAAGGAACCAATACCAATCGACACATTTCTAATATCGATGGTCACATTTGAAAAATCTGTACTGAAGAATAAACCTACCAACGGATTGAAAATGTTATCAATTAAAGAAGTCACAATACTTTGAAAAGCGCCTCCAATGATAACACCAATGGCCATGTCCATAAC
>CAKVLT010000141.1 GCA_934757945.1 uncultured Bulleidia sp.
TCTTGGATTGCAGAAAAGATACCGGTGGTAACTGATAAGGATCTTTTACCTTTTTAACAGGCACAGAAGCTGTACCTTCACACATTCTCTTTAATGCTTCAGAATTAAATTCATCAGAATCTACCAGAGTACATTTACCTACGTACTTCACCATCGTATCGGCATCTATCCCATAGACAGTACCCAGTCTTCCAATCAGAGCCATCACTTCTTCACTTCTTGCCTGAATCGGGAATTTCTGATCTGTCACCTTGGCAAAGAATCTTTCGTAATCAAAAGATATTTCTTCGGTTTCTGTAAATTTATATCTTGGCTGTATTGGTTTTGCCACCCTTTCCTGAGAAAGCAATATTTCTTCCGGAAGAGAGTGTTTAAATGGTTTTGTCACTTCTTTAAAATCATTAGTGGCAATACCTACATTCCCAAGTCTTTCAATAATCTTATCTGTATCCTCTTTTCCAAGAGATTCTATAAACAAAGACCTGTAAATGGTATTACTGAGAAAATCTTCTGTCCCAAGTGGAGCATATAAACGATAAATATAATTATCATTGTTTTCACGCACTCGTTTCCATGTACGTATCAGCCTGAACTGTTCCAGGCGAAATCTTGCTCTTTCCAATGTTTCTATATCCATGTGCATCAAAGCACACAGATGTTTATGTGAGCACATCTTGCGGGCATGTCTTGCTTCAGCATGAAGTGTAAGAAACAAAAGAATACCATCTCCAAGTATCAGCGGCTGATACAGATTTAAAAGAGACACGATCATGTCTTCAGAAATACTGTTCACGCATTCTACTCGAAAAGTATCTTCTGGTTTTAACATGCTTCACGTCTCTCCTTTCTCAGCTCTTTGAAGATCTGATTAATTTCATCATTTAACTGTTTGAGATCACCATCATTATGTAATACATAATCGGCCTTTTCAATCTGTTTGCAAGCGTCTATCTGTGATGCCAGTCTGGCTTCAGCCTGCTCTATTGTATATTCCCTGTCTTCCATCATTCTATTGATAGCAGTTTCTTTTTTACAGGTCACCACAATGATTTTATCGAAATCATCTTCCATTCCTGCTTCAAATAATAGTGGCACTTCTGCAAAAACAAAAGGGACTTTTTTTTGATGTACAAAAAAATTCTTCATACCTTCAATAACATACGGATGTACAAGGCTGTTTAGCAGTTTTCTTTTATCTTCATCACTGAAAATAATCTCGCTCATTTTCTTTCTGTCTACGTCCTGATTTTCGTCTATAACTTCCGGAAAAGCTTCAGCTATCTTTTCACAGACAGGATTACCATGATGCAGACACATACCTGCATATCTGTCTGCATTAAACACTGGATATCCTCTTTTCTTCATCAGATAAGACACGGTTGTCTTGCCTGATGCAATTGTTCCAGTAATACCTATTTTCATTCTATTTACCTCTTATTTTGCTTCATACCACGTCTTGCCAACAGCACATTCCACAGTTAAAGGAACGCTTAATGCCATAGCATGTTCCATAGTTTCCTGTACCAGTTTCTGCATGACTTCTATTTCTTCTTCAGGCACGTTGAAAATCAGTTCATCGTGTACCTGAAGTAACATTTTGCTTTTTAGATGGCTATCCTTCAAAGCTTTATCTATCTGAATCATTGCCAGTTTAATCAGCTCTGCAGCAGATCCCTGAATAGGTGCATTCATAGCAGCTCGTTTTCCAAATTCTCTGACCATATACTTTGAATCATGAATTTCCGGAATCTCTCTTCTTCTTCCCATCAATGTTTCCACATAGCCATTTTCCTCACAGAATTTCACCACATGATGCATATATTCTTTGATATCTGGATATGCTTCATAATATTTCTCAATAAATTCATTGGCTTCTTTTCTAGAACAATGTAATTGCTCAGCAAGCCCAAAATCACTGATACCATATACAATACCAAAGTTAACAGCTTTAGCCTTACGTCTGTCCTGAGAAGTCACTTCTTCCTGTGTTTTGCCAAAAACATCCATTGCAGTCTGAGTGTGAATATCAATTCCCTGACGGAAAACTTTGATTAAAGATTCCTCTTTGGCCATATGTGCCAGAATACGTAGTTCTATCTGATGATAGTCGCAAGACAGTAACACACATTTTTCCTCAGGAAGGAATGCCTTACGAATTTCTCTTCCCTCTTCATCTCTGACAGAAATATTCTGCAGGTTAGGTTCTGAACTGCTTAATCTTCCTGTGGTTGTAGCACATTGATTATAGGTTGTATGTATCTTTCCATCTTTACGAATAAACTTCTTTAATCCATCACTGTATGTACTGTAAATCTTGGCAAGTTTTCTGTATCTTAAAATTGGATCAATAATCGGATGTGCTCCCTGCAGTTTCATTAAGGTTTCCGCACTTGTGCTTTTCTTTTTCCCTGCATATAATCCAAGATCATCAAATAACACTTCAGACATCTGTTTTGGAGAATTCAGATTAAATTCTTTACCTGCGTACCCATAGATTTCCTGTTGCAGTTTCTGCATCTCTGCTTCAGTTTTTTCAGAAATAGCGTCCAGAGTAGGAATATCAC
>CAKVLT010000142.1 GCA_934757945.1 uncultured Bulleidia sp.
ATACAATACAATGTAAGATCAAAAAACTGGATGTTCCTCACGATGATCAAGAGGGTAAACTAAGAGGCAGAAATACGATACATATCGTGGCATTTCATGGCTTTAAGATTGTGCATATGGGCGATATTGGACGGCCATTAACACAAATGGAAGTCCTGCAGGTATCGAGACCTGATGTATTGATGATTCCTGCTGGAGGGTTTTATACAATATCCAGTAAGGTTGCTTTTCAGATGATTGATCAGCTGAAACCAAAAACAGCAGTTTTAATGCATTACAAAACCTCTGCATCTGGTTATGATGTACTGGAGGATATTCACGATATTGTGAAAGATCATCCTGAAGTGCATGCCTATGGCTCCAGAGTACATCTGCAGAAAGATGAAGCTTTAGGTATCATTTTTATGGAAGTATAAAAGGCGTTCAGTGAACGCCTTTTCATATACATTTATCCATTCGTTTTAGGTGCGCGTTTTCCGCCACGTTTGGAATAGGTATCCTTGTTTGCAGCAGATTTTGCTTTAAGTTCTGCAATAGCAGCTTTCTGATTTAAGATGACTGGAATGACAATTGGATTTCTGTGAGTCTTTTTGAACAGGTATGGCTCAAGAGAATTCTTGATAGTATTCTTTAATTCACCAAAAGTAGTACGTTGCTGCATCTTTTTACTTAAGGCATCATAGACTATCAGTTCTGCTTCCTTAAGAAGTGTCTGTGAATCTTTGATATATACAAATCCTCTTGAAACAATACTTGGTTTGCACAGAATTTTATTATATCTTGAATCGATTGCTACGATGACAGCTACCAGTCCGTTTTCAGCAAGAATTCTTCTGTCTTTGATAACAGATGTGCTTAAACCGGAATAGTCATTACCATCTACATAAATTGCATCTGTCTGCACTCTTTCATTGGCAATGAAAGCTTCTTCATTTCTTAATACAACAATATCCCCGTTGGAGCAAACCAGACAGTTTTCCTTTGGAACACCAGTTTCTCTTGCTGTGGCACTATGCTGTACAAGCATTTTGTATTCGCCATGTACAGGCATAAAGTATTTAGGCTTGATAAGATTCAACATCAGTTTCTGTTCTTCAACAGGCGCATGTCCTGTTGTGTGGAAAGAGGTAAGAGGGGAGTTAGTGACTACATTTGCTCCGACTCTTGTCAGCTGGTTGACTACAGCGGATACGGATGTACCATTTCCTGGAATAGGATTGGAAGAGAACAGTACTGTATCCCCAGGCAGAATTTTAATGAATCTGTGTGTGCCATTGGCAATTCTGCTTAAGGCTGCCATCGGTTCACCCTGGGATCCGGTACAGACAATACAAATTTTATTTGCAGGCAGAGTATTCAATTCGTTACCTGTGATAAAAGAACTGGCAGGAATCTTGATAGTACCAAGACGTTTGCCGATTTCGCATACATTTTCCATAGAACGTCCAAAGACTGCTACTTTTCTTCCACAGTTTACAGCAGCTTCCAGAATCTGATTTAATCTTAAGACATTGGAGGCAAAAGTAGATACTAATAATCTTCCAGGAGTTTTGCGCATCTGTTCGTTAATTGCTTTGGCAACACTCTTTTCAGAGATAGAAAATCCTGGAACACCTGAGTTGGTAGAATCACTCATTAATAAAGTGACACCAACCTGACCAATATAGGCCATTTTCTGATAATCGGAGTTTTCACCGATTGGAGTAAGGTCAAACTTAAAGTCTCCAGTTTCTACAATTCTTCCGTTAGGGGTATTGATTAATACACCATAACTGTCAGGAATAGAGTGTACAACATTGAAAAAACCGATATGGAAATATTTTGTATCTACTCTTGTATCAGCTTCAATCAGATGAATCTGCACATTTCTGAGCATATGATGTTCATCGAGCTTTTTTTCAATTAATGCTTTGGCAAAAGCTGGAGCCCAGATTTCTCTTAATCTGACTGACTGAAGGAAGAATGGGATACCGCCAATATGATCTTCATGACCGTGAGTGATAATTAAAGCCTTGATCTTATCTCTGTTTTTCTGCAGGTAAGAATAATCTGGAATGACATAGTCAACTCCGAGAAGATCATCTTCCGGAAATAAAACACCGCAGTCCACAATAACAATTTCATCATTGTGTTCAAAGCAGTACATATTTTTACCTACTTCGCCAAGGCCACCCAGAGCATAGACAAGCGTGTCCGTTCCATAACGAATAGAACGATTGACTTCTTCACTGACATCTGAAAACTGTACTGGATGAGAGTTTCTTTTAGAATTATTTTTTGTTTCTTTCATAATATTCGTTTTCCTTTACTATTGTGTATATGAAATCAAATTACTAAAGCACCTTCAATTTCTTTGAAGGGTTCCTTTGCGTTTATCTTATCATAAAAAAGAGTTCCACTGAAGTGATCTAATTCATGTTGTAAAACAATTGCAAGATATCCTCTTGCACGGATTTTTATATTCTGATTAGTAATCAGATCAAAACCTTCAATAGTGACTCTGGCAC
>CAKVLT010000143.1 GCA_934757945.1 uncultured Bulleidia sp.
AGTATATCCAGAATTTGATTTTGAAAACCTCATGAACTTTTAGAGGAGGCCCTGGCCTCATCTAGTTTTGGATATTCTAAAAAACAGATTGGTTAATACTATAATCCCGTCAAGCAATACAAACCTGTATATTGAATTGCACAGGTATACCTGCAAAGACGGGATTTTTTATTGAGTGAAATTGATTATAAAGGAGGTAAAGAATACTATTAAGAGCATATATATCTCATGCAAACAGATTTGTTGTTGACTATTCCTTGATAATTTGATATTCTCATATTCGCATGATAGTCATAGTGATTACTACTGAAGACATCATGGAGGTTTAGCTCAGTTGGGAGAGCATCTGCCTTACAAGCAGAGGGTCAGCGGTTCGAGCCCGTTAACCTCCACTTTTTTATTTTATTGACTCAAAGAAAGACGAGAAGCTTTGAGTTTTTTTTATGAATATTCAGAGGTACAGACTATCAAGGTAGATAAGTTTCAATATGAATTGTTCAAATATATTGGAAAGATGGTACAATGATTTTTGGAATAAGACATTTATCCCAAGTGCTGCATTGTAAAAAAGGAAAGGAGAGAGACTTTGATGAATGGCTATTTTTATATATTAACTACCATTGATCTGTTTGTGCTTAGTTTCATGTGTATTCTGACCAAAGTCAGTGAATCACTGAATTACAAGCAAAAACGTGGCTTCTTCTTTGCTTTTATATTAATTGCAGGTATATCTTTACTTGAAGTGGTTACCATTGTGGTGGATGGAGCTCCTGCAGAATACAGATGGTTAAATATCCTTTCTAATTATCTCGGATTTGGATTATCACCGGCTGTTGCTTTATGTCTTACATATGCGCTGGATAAAAAGCTTAGAATAAAACTTAAGATGAAAATTGCTATATATTGTGAAATCTTATATCTTATTTTTCTTGCAGTTTCTATTCCGTCAGGAATAGTATTCTCTGTCAGTAAAGACAATTTCTATGCGCGAGGTCCATATTTTTATATATATGTTCTCATGTATTTTGCGGCAATTGTTTATTTATCTTCATCAACTATTATTACTTCAAAAGATTATCAGAACAGAAGCAGAACTTTAATCTACCCACTGATTTTCTTTTTGATTGCAGAAACCATTATCCAGGTTGCTTTGCCTTATCTTCATGTGACATGGTTGTGTGTAACATTGCTTTCTGTAGTTTATTTTATTTACTGTAATGAAATGTGGACACAGCTCGATTCTCTGACAGGCTTGTTAAATCAAAATAGCTATTTAAACCGTACAACAGAGATGAAAAGAACAGGTGGCCTTTTGATAGTATTTGATGTGGATGACTTTAAGAAGGTAAACGATGTTTACGGACATCTGAAAGGAGATGTCTGTCTTTATGAAATTGCAGGCTGTATAAAAAAAGCCTATGCAAATTACGGTTATTGTTATCGTATTGGTGGTGATGAATTCTGTGTTCTTTTGAAAAATACCAATCAGAAAGATCAGTGTTTACAGATGTTTATAAAACTTCTGGAAGAAAGAAGAAGTGAGCTTGAATTTATACCTACTGTATCTTTTGGTTCCAGTACTTTCTCTGGTGAAGATATTCTTACGATTAAAGATCGTGCAGATCAGGATATGTATCGCTTTAAAAAAGCAAGAAAAGAAAAGACGACAGAATTCATTTCATAAGAATGGTGCATACTAAAAAGGGGTGAAGCTTCCATATACAGCTTTACTCCTTTTTTTCTTAAAAATCTACTTCATCTGGGTCTAACCCAGAACCACCAAAGTTCTTTAATGCATCCATTCTCTACATATCTTTTTCATTGATTTAAAATCAAATATCTGAATATTATCCAGAATTCTTGAAGGTGTTACAGATTTTGAAAGAGGCAATATGTTATGTTGAATACACCATCTTATGCTGATCTGAGCTACTGACTTTCTATAATGTCCTGCAATTTGCTGAAGAACAGGATTTGAAAGCATTCTGTCTGTTCCTAAAGGAGGCCATGCTTCAACAAGAATATCGTTGTTATGACAATACTTTACGGTTTCTTCCTGCATAAAACCCGGTGAAATTCAATCTGATTTACCATAGGTTTAATATCTGTTTTCATAAGTGCCAAAATTGTTTTACCATATCCACGTTCTTAATTCCATACTTTGCTCGTAATGAATAAGTTTTCTCGTGGAACACTACTTTCTTTGATACCATTTTGGACACTTTCTTCATTTTTATATGTTGCAGCAGTATCTATATGATGATATTCATAGGAAATCCCAGATTCTACACCGTTGACGGTAATCTCATTATCTGGTGACTGCCATGTTCCCTAACCGACAGATGGCATTGTGTATCCATTACTCAGTTTCATATTTTTCACCATTAAGGCGGCCTTTCTTTCCGCCTTCACAAACCAGTAATGAAACTACTGGTCAATCTTGC
>CAKVLT010000144.1 GCA_934757945.1 uncultured Bulleidia sp.
AGGCAAGATTGACCAGTAGTTTCATTACTGGTTTGTGAAGGCGGAAAGAAAGGCCGCCTTAATGGTGAAAAATATGTACAATAATACTCATTTTTCTCTCCTTTGCACCTGTTTATACTTAGATATCATTATAGGTTTTGACCATACTCTATGAGTACTTTCTTGCATTGCGTGCAATGATATGCCTCACAATGAGGGTTACTAAAATCATCTGTACTCAATCGAATATCCTCTTTATTTTTTACAAGAAATAGTCCCTTCATTTTCAAAGTAAACATAAATGGTCTTGCACTTTGAATAAATCCTTTTTCCATTTCCTGATTACAATATGGGCACTGCATATCATTCCTCCCAGAACAGCTCATCTAACGTTTTGTTCAAAATTCTGCAAATTGTAATACATAAACGAATAGTAGGATTATAATCTCCCTTTTCTATTGCATGAATTGTCTGACGTGATACACCTGCCTTATCCGCCAGTTCCTGTTGAGATAAGCCCAGTGCAACTCTTGCCTCTTTGATTTTTTGATTCTTCATGTCACTGTTCTGATTTCTTATCTAAGAGTATCTTAACAATGACGTTCATAAGAATGATTGAGAAAGACAGACCTGATAACACAAAGATACCGCCATCCCAGATAACAATACCATCTGCAATAACTGGATTCATCAGTATTCCCACTACCTGCAAAACTATCACAAACACCATCAGTAACACAAACGGTAATGGTTTTTGCTGTAGCTCCCAATAAGCATCTTTCCAGATCCAGTAAAGAATTGTCACAAGACAACCTGTCATGACGCATGCCATCATTACAAGACGGAATTCCATCGGAATATCCTCCATCAATTCTTTTCCAAGCAGTATGACAGTTTCAAGGAAAATCAGTGTCAGAAATCCAAACTTGAATCCTTTCCCTCTGACAATCTCCTGGCGCTCGTCATATCCTCCAAAATCATCTTTTCCCTTATATAAGATTATCCTGACTAACGGAATCAAAATCAGTATGCAGGATGAAAACAAGAATGTATTCTTCATACCAGCCTCCTTACAAAATGTAAAATATATTTTACATTCTTTATATTTTCAGTATAGCAATGCTTCAAACGATGTCAAGTATATTTGACATTTACATTTTATCAACCGTCTTTTTGCCTACGCTTACATACAAGCACTTTTATATCCTGTGTATTCTTTCAAAACATCTTCCTTCATAGCAACAGTATATGCTTTTCACGTACGGCACTATGCTTCATCTGCGATTATAGGTATAATAATAGTGTAATACCAATGCAGATAAACTATCTGCCGACATACTTTTTAAGCATAAATATAATACAATCGGAGGACTAAGTATGAAGTACACTATAACATCATCAGAAGCATCAAAACTGCTCAAAAAAATCAACGAAGAAAAGAATATCGCTTTAGATAATGAACATCAGAGTTGTATTTTTAATGCTTCTATTCAGGAGGACATTGAATCTGTACGCCCTGAATACTCTTACGAAGAAACACAGCAGTTTATTGAAAACTGTGACAGAAAAATCAGAATTTTAAAACATGCTATCAATTGTTTTAACACCACTCAGACAGTAGGAGATACAGGTATGACTATCGACCAGGTGCTGGTATATATCCCTCAACTGACAGAAAGAAAAAACAGACTTTTTGATATGCAGAGTCGTTTACCAAAACAAAGATCTTCTGTTCTTGGCATGGGGAATAACACTGTTATTGACTATCTCTATACAAACTACTCTGTAGATCAGGCAAAAGAGGATTATGCAAAAGTTTCTGATGAACTCAGAACAATTCAGACAGCATTAGATCTGGTCAACACCACAATCAAAATGGAATTTGAATTACCAGAGTAATTCTTTTTCCGTCCGGTTCTCTTAAAAATACAGATATTTTGTTCCATAATGTTTAAGGTCACCTGAAACAATCATGTTATTTTATCAGTTATTGTTTATTTCAAATGGTATAAGGTACATTCTTACAGATAAGCCTATTGGCATGGACATAAAGAGAACAGGTAAAAACTGAGAAGATTCTTTGGACCTTCTCATCATAGCCAAGTACGGTTAAAGGCTATGACATGTATCCAACAGAATCCTGCAATTCATTTTGCAGGATTCTTTTTATTGCCGTATTTTTGTCGGAGCAGCCTCAGAAATATATATCATACTGTCATATAACGTTGCAGGAGGCTGAAACATTCTGTAACTCGATGGTAACAAACGTTGTATAAAAGAGTAGCTATCACCAAGTGTTCCCAGATAGGTATAGTTTTGAACACATTGACTTAGTTCTGTAGTTTCATTCAGAGTTGAAAAATCGATCCAGCATTCAGAAAACCCCGCAAGCATTGCGGTTTTTGCCACA
>CAKVLT010000145.1 GCA_934757945.1 uncultured Bulleidia sp.
CACCACAACCATTTCCAGTAAAGTAAAACCCTTTTTATTTTCCTTCATATCAAATTCTCCTTTTGCTTACATAATCTGTAAAATATTCATCGGTAACATTAAAATGCGATATACAAATAAGATGATGATGCCAATACATAGATAACAGCACGATTGTACTATCCTGGTAAACACAGTAATCTGATGCTGAAATCGTGCAGTACACATTTTCAGATAACCCTCAAGCATTTCTTCTGCATCTGAGGAATACAATGCTATATGAAAGAACCTTGCAAGAGTATCTTCTACATTCACTGAAGCAATGGCTTGTTCAAAAGCAGTCCCCTGCACAAATTCCTTGTCAAGCTGAATAGCCAGCAAAGATACAATCGGTTGTGTATCCAGCTCTTTTAATAAAGCAATACTGGTTCTGGTAGAAATATTCTTCTTAATACACTGCTCAAAAAAACAGGCAAACTGTCTTGAAGCAAATTGCACAATAATACCTGCAGGAAATCTTTGAGCAATAAACAGATAAGCAGAAGCTATACGTTTTTTCCTTGTGAAAAAGTACAGCAGGAGTATTCCTGCCATAAAACTCAATACGATAAATCTGCAGGCAATTCCCAGAAGGTACTGTCCAAGATACAAAGAAGTATCCTGTACACGAAAAGCATCCATCAGGTTCAGCATGGATGGTAAAACCGTTGCATTAAAGACCGCTGTACCTGCCCCCACACCAATCATAAGAAACAAAGGATAAATGACCCCTCTTTTCAACTGCTTCAGAAAATCCTCTTGCTGATGCACAAGTTCTATAGACAAAGCCATACTTTCTGTTAAGGAAATAAACCTCATGAACACAGTCATATATACTCTGTACTTTTTAGGCACATATCCGGAAAAAAACTGATCTGCAGCTTCTCCAAGTTCAAGGTGGTTCTTTAATTGCCGAAGCACCTGTGCATTAGATGCTCTTTCAATGACAGACAGACATTGTGTAAAGGAAAAACCGCTGTTCATTAATGTATACAGAGATTGAAAATCTTCTTCATTCAACAAGATCGCTGCACGCTTCTGTATAAGAGATTTCATTGCGCTCCACAGCTTTCCTGATCTTTTCCTGCAGAGAAATATGTTCATAAGGAAGTTGATGGTGAGTGAACCAGTACTCCACCTCCTTTCTGTTCATACACTCGTATACACCTGTCTTAAGATGATGTGGTACGCTGTAGAGACGCTGATTGGATATACCGAGAAGCACATCCATCAGCTGGTATCTGTCTGCGCCCAAATCCAGTAACCGGTGAATTGCACCCGTACAATCCGAAGCATGCAAGGTAGTCACTACCAGATGGCCTGTCAAAGCACATCTTACAGCCATTCTTGCAGCTTCACTGTCCCTGATTTCTCCAATCATGACAATATCCGGGTCATGTCGCATTAGCTGTTTGATACCGTCGGCATAAGATAAATGCTGTTTTTCATTAACCTGTAGCTGAATATACTTATCACTGATAACTTCAATCGGATCTTCAAGAGTATAGATTTTTTTGCCTGTACAGGCATTAAGTAATGTATATAAAGTAGTCGTCTTACCTGAACAGGTTGGACCAGAAAACACAAATAAACCTGTTCGATGTTGTAGCAGGGTCTCAAAATACTTTGTGACCTGTTTGTCATAGGATAACTGTTCAATCTGTAACCCTCCTCCACCGTTCAAAATACGTAATACACCGCTCGTTCTCTGGAAACTGTTTACCAGAGCAAATCTGGCAGATATCCATGTGTTATCAACTTCTATCTGAAAAGACCCTGTCTGCGGGACAAAACTGCTGGTAATATCCAGATTGGCGCGATACATCAGATAATGAAATAACCGCACATCATCTTTCCCTGGCTTCATTTGCTGTATGACACCATCCACCCTCATTTCAATACTGACTGCCGGATTATCTTTTTCTGTCAAAGAGAAGTGAATATCTGTCACATGATACTTTAATGCTATCTTTAAAATCTCCTGTAATCGTTTTTCCATATAACCTCCTCACTATCACTATTCACAAAAAAAAGAAGAATTCTTCACACAAAAATAAAAAAAGACAAAAAAAAGATATGTAATCTTTCATTACATACCTTTCATAAAATAATTTGTCTGTTTCTCCTGTTTGATGGTTGTTCTTGGTCCATGTCCCGGAAGAACTATCAGATCGTTAGGCAATGTGGAAAGAAACACAAGAGATTGCAACATCTGCGTTTCATTGCCTGAAAAAAGATCTGTTCTTCCGCAACTTCCAGCAAACAAAGTATCACCGGAAAATAACAGATTTCTGTACTGCACACAGACACTTCCTGCCGTATGCCCCGGAGTAGAAT
>CAKVLT010000146.1 GCA_934757945.1 uncultured Bulleidia sp.
TACCTGTACAAGCTTTGACTGTTCCATTGTAAAAGTCTTTTCAACCGTATCCACAGACTGCATAACAATCAATTCGCCTGTACCATCTTCATTCTGACAGGAGAAAAAGCTCACTTCATACCCTTCATCAGGAATCACTCTGATAGTTAGAGAAGATGCAGTATCTATCTTTTGAACTACTGCCTCTCCATCCATACACATTTCGCTCTCCTGTTCTCCCTGTTGAATCAGAAGCGTTCCATGCCCATCCGCAATGATAGTCATAGAAGTATTTTGCTGTTCTGCACTTACAGGCAGTACAGACAACGACAAAAGTGCTGCAAGAGCACATGTATGTTTTTTCATGTCAACCCCTCCTTTTCCTTTGTATATACATGAAAAAAAAGAAATGAGGTCTCCCTCATCTCTTCACACTACCATTGTAATATCTGTAATTTAATGTGCAACTAACACCCTCCGCCACTTTCACTCTGAACGTAAAAAAGCACATCTTTTCAGATGTGCCATTAACTTTATTATGCGTTAACTTCTTTATCCAACTGAGCAATAGAAAGATCCAGCCTTCTTAATGTTTCATTCTTACCTAAGATATCTGCAATTTCAATAGCTCCACCAGGAGTAAACTGTTTACCTGTTAAAGCAAGACGCAGAGGGAATAATACCTGTCCGTTCTTTCTTTCCAGTTTCTTAGGAATTTCCAGAAGAACACTATGAAGATTTTCCTGATTCCAGTTTGATTCATCCATAGCTTCCAGTGTTTCTTTAGCAGCCTGTAAAGAAGATAAAGAAACTTCCAATGTAGTCTTCATCTTTTTATTTACATATAAAGCATTGTCATAAGCTGGGAATTCATCAAAGAAATCAAGCATATCAGGAATTTCCACTAATGTTTCAGCTCTTTGCTGAAGGATAGCAGCAATCTTCTTTCCGTCAAAATCACCCTTTACTGCCTGATTGATATAAGGTTTAACAAGATCATAGTAACTGTCAAGATCCATACCTCTTAACCACATGCCATTGATCCACTTAAGTTTATCCGGATCAAAAATAGCACCCACTTTACCAATATGTTTTACATTGAATGCCTGTACAAGTTCCTCTAAAGTAAAGATTTCCTTGTCTTCTTCAGGTGACCAACCCAGTAAGGCAATGTAATTTAAGATAGCTCCAGGTAAATATCCCTTAGCGACCAGATCCTGGAAGGAAGCATCACCATTTCTCTTGGAAAGCTTGTTATGTTCATCTTTCATAACAGGTGGGCAATGAATATAACGAGGAATTTCCCATTCAAATGCGTTATAAATCAGATTGTACTTAGGCGTGGAGGACAAGTATTCCATACCACGGACAACGTCTGTAATACCCATCAGATGGTCATCTACTACGTTAGCAAAGTTATATGTAGGGAATCCATCAGACTTCATAAGAATCTGTTCATCCAAAGTTTCGTTATCCACAGTAATTCTTCCGAATACTTCATCATCAAAAGAAGTTGTGCCTGTTTCTGGAATAGTCTGTCTTATAACAAATGCTTCGCCATTGGCAATTCTTGCCTCAGCTTCCTCAACACTTAATTTTTTACAAGGATCATCAAACTTAAAAGATTCACCACGAGCTTCCTGCAGTTCTCTTTGAGCATTAATCATATCTTCATCACAGAAGCAATAATGTGCTCCACCCTTCTGAATGAGTTCTTTAGCGTAATTCATATACATACCGCTCTTAACTCTTTCAGACTGTACATATGAACCTACAGGTCCTCCAACGTCTGGTCCTTCATCATGATTCAGACCACACTGCTTCAATGTTTCATAAATAATATCTGTGGCACCTTCGACAAGTCTACCCTGGTCAGTATCTTCGATACGAAGAATAAAGACTCCTTCAGGATCTTTTTTAGCTACCAGATAAGCATATAAGGCAGTACGTAAGTTACCGATATGCATATAGCCAGTTGGAGAAGGTGCAAATCTAGTTCTGATTGCCATTTTCATTAACTCCTTTAAACATATCTATTTTACACTTAAAAAGCATATAAATAAATAAAAAATAACCAATCTTATGACTGGTCATCTTTAGGCTGGGATAGAGAGATTCGAACTCCCGAGATGACTGGTTCAGAGCCAGTTGCCTTACCGCTTGGCTATATCCCAATTGCAGAACTAATTATATGGAATATTTAGAAAAAAGCAACAATATTTTTTAAATTCATGTAAAAAAAATCAGATTCTTTTATTTTGAAATCTCAATAAACCGCTTAAATACTGGAGAATTCGTAACCGCTACATAATCTGTACCTATTCAATAAAAATAAAATTTGCGATGATGACAC
>CAKVLT010000147.1 GCA_934757945.1 uncultured Bulleidia sp.
TATTTCCCATTCCGATCAGCCCCATCATCTCTACATGTGCAGGAACCGAAGAAGAACCTGCAAACTGTGCATCCGAATGCATGCGTCCCAAAGTGTCCGTCATACCGTAGGAAGCCGGTCCTGCAGCCATATTATCCGGGTGAAGCGTACGTCCTGTACCCCCACCTGAAGCAACAGAGAAGTATTTCTTTCCTGCTTCCAGATTGATTTTATGTGTACTGTTATCTCCGCCAATTCTTATAAGAGAGTCTTTCGAAGTAAAAAAAGTTAATTTAGCTTTTCCGTTTTCTATTGAAGCATTATTGATTTTCCAGCTGTTCATGGATTCAGGGAGAAAATTCATTCTGTTGTTTTCATCGGCTGAAGTATCTGATGTATCAAAATGAATAGAAACAGTCTGTTTATCTGTATGGTATTCTACCCATGCTCTATTGCCAGGTTCTCCAATTAATGTACCAAGAGAAGAAAGACTGTCTTTGATGGTAATATTTTGCCAGCCAGGCTTTTTCTGTTGTAAAACAATCTTATCATAAGTCTGACTTGAACCTGTATTGGCATCTGTCATGACTTCTGCATATTGACTGCGTATATTAGCAGCATCCGCAGCTTCTCTGGATTTTTCCAGCTGTGAAGAAAAAATTGGAATAGATATAGCTGTAAGAACAGCAATAATTGCCACAACACTTAATACTTCAGCAAGTGTAAATCCTTTAGAATTGTTTTTCATGATGTCTACCTGTCTATAAGTATACCAGATAATAGGGTCAGTATTTGTCTGAAACTGGTTTCTTTGTAAGTCTTGTCTAGTAAAAAGATATTTTTGTGAAAAAATCATAGAATTTCATAAGTGCTGGTTGGCCTTTATCGGTAATCTGTACTATACTAATGGGCGTAAGAAAGGGGATTAATCTTATGGAAAAGAAAAGTTTATTTTCTACAAAGACAATGGTAGCTACAGCTTTAGGCGCTGCTTTATTCTTTGTCTTATTCGCTTACGTTAAAATTCCTAGCCCAATTCCGGAAACAAATTTCCAGTTGGCATATGGTGTCTCTGCATTCTTTGGATGTTTATTTGGACCTGTTGCAGGCTGTCTGATTGCAGGTGTCGGTCATACATTGAATGACTTTATCTTCTATGGTTCCCCATGGTGGAGTTGGGTGGTAGCTTCTGCTGTATCCGGACTTATTGCCGGCTTAGCATTCTACTATACAAAACTTGAAGAAGGAGAATTCAACAAGAAGACTATCTTAACCATTATTGTAATCAATGTAATCGGCAATGCTGTTGCATGGATGCTGGTTGCTCCATGTCTGGATATTCTTATTTATGCTGAACCTGCAACAAAAGTATTCTTACAGGGTGTAACAAGTTTTATTGCTGATGGTGTTTCCTCCATCGTAGTATGCCTGTTACTTGCTGCAGCATATTCCAAAACACGTACAAAGACCGGTTCTTTGGATCAGGAATAATAAGAAAGAGAACCTGCTATCATACGTATGCATGAGTATGCAGGTTTTTTTCGTTTTTGAGGACTTTTTAATGAAAACAATGATTGCATTTAAGGATTTTTCGTTTCAATACAAATCACAAAAAAAGCCTACCTTACATCATATCAACCTGGAAATCAAAGAAGGGGAAAAAGTACTGATCGTGGGGCCTAGTGGCAGCGGAAAATCTACACTTGGACACTGTATCAACGGGCTTATTCCTTTTGCATATCCTGGGAAAAAAACAGGTAAATTATTGATTACGGATAAAGACAGTGAAAAATTGAATATCTTTTCTTCCAGTCAGCTTGTGGGTACCGTCATGCAGGATGCTGATTCCCAATTCGTAGGATTAAATGTGGGTGAAGATATTGCTTTTGCATTGGAGAATGATGCAGTAGAGACATCACGCATGCATGAGATAGTAGAAAAAGTAGCTGGACTGGTAGGGATGAAAGAATTCTTACAACATTCTCCTTTAGAACTATCCGGTGGTCAAAAACAGGATGTATGTATGGCTGGGGTTATGGTAGATGAAGCACCGATTCTTCTGTTTGATGAACCTCTGGCAAATCTTGATCCTGCCACAGGTAAACTGGTGATTGAATTGATTGATGAAATTAACAAACAACAACATACAACAATTGTTATTATTGAACATCGTTTAGAGGATGTACTGCATCGTCCTGTAGATCGCATTATATTAATCAATAATGGTGAAATACTGGCAGATTGCAAACCGGAAGAATTATTTCAGACAACATTACTTGAAGATAACGGTATAAGATTACCTCTCTATATTCAGGCAATGAAATATGCCGGAGTAGATCTTGCC
>CAKVLT010000148.1 GCA_934757945.1 uncultured Bulleidia sp.
GCAAGATTGACCAGTAGTTTCATTACTGGTTTGTGAAGGCGGAAAGAAAGGCCGCCTTAATGGTGAAAAATATGAAAGAAATCAAAGCAATTTTATTGGATATTGACGGCACTCTGACTAACAGCAAAAAAGAAATCACTCCAAAGACTTTACAGGCATTATTAACCGCACAGGATCATGGAGTAAAACTGGTTATTGCAAGTGGAAGACCTGCAAAAGGTTTAAAGCAATACGGAGACCTGTTAAACATGTGGATGCACCACGGGTTATTTGTAGCATATAACGGTGCAAGAATTATTGATTGCGAAACGCAGCAGGTATTAGTGGATACTACGATGCCAAAAGATCTTGTGACACGTGTTCTGGAACATATGAAAAAGTTTGATGTCATTCCAATGGTCACCTATGGCGAATTCATGGTAGTAGAAGATGTTTACCATTGCATGGTGTCGGATTATGGAAGAGAATTCAACGTTATCCAGTATGAATCCAGAATGAATAATTATAAGCTTATGGAAGTGGAAGACTTATGTAAGTTCACTGACTTCCCTGTAAATAAAATTCTTACAGCAGGAGATGCTCAGTATCTTCAGGAACACTATAAAGAAATGAGGGCTCCGTTTGAAGATGAACTCTCCATGATGTTTACTGCCAATTTCTATTATGAATTCACCGCCAATGGTATTAATAAAGGATCAGGATTAAAAGTAGCCATGGAAAAACTTGGCATCAGACCGGAAGAATGCATTGCCTTTGGGGATGCTGAAAATGATATTTCCATGCTGGAATATGCAGGTATCGGTGTAGCCATGGGTAACGCAACAGACCAGGTAAAAGCCATTGCGGATGAAATCACATTATCCAATGAAGAAGATGGTATTGCACATTCTCTGTACAAACACCTTCCTTACTTATCTTAATCAGCATGAAGATTCGGAATTTCCGAATCTTTTTTATATACGGGATAATACCCCAATAAAAAAGAACACCCATGACTTTTATGAGTGTTCGATACTTATTTCTTTGATGCAAGATACTTTACTGCACTGAGCGCAGCTACATTCCCCTGACCTGCAGCCTTAATATACTGATATGGCTGTCCTGTAAGATCGCCTGCGGCATAAAGACCTGGTAAATTTGTTTCCATATCCAGGTTCACTACTACCTTGTTACCCTGTGTTTCAAGGCCAGGTACTAAAGAAGATGGAAACTGAGACTGTCTGAGTATAAAGATACCATCAGCTGTATAAGTGCCTTGTTTTGTCACTAAAGTATTTGCCTTCAGAGTACCTTCGATAGAAACAGGGGTATCTTTTACAACAGAAAGATTGTCTTCCTGTACAGCAACTTCATCTTTATAAAGAGGGAAATACGTTACTTCCTGACATACTTCTGTCAAAAACTCCACTTCTTCCTCTTCTTTTGGACTGTCCGCAATCACAATGACCTTTTTACCTCTGTAGATAGGGGCATCGCATGTAGCGCAATAGCTGACACCTCTGCCAAGGAATTTTTCTTCATTTACGTAAGGATTACCAGCAGCTACACCTGTCGCAAGGATCACAGTTTTTGTATTCACCATACTCGTATCATCTAACTGTAAAGTATAGAATTCAGGCATGGCATACACCGTAGTAACTCTTTTCTCTGTAATAGTAATTCCAAGACTTTCTATCTGAGACTGAAATATCTTTGCCATTTCTTTGCCTGTCTTAGATGGCAAGCCTAAGTAATTCATGATTGGGTGTTCTATCGCCTGTAGTTTAGGTGAGAGTTCCTTACTTCCTAAAACAAGTATTTTTTTATTTCTGATGGTTGCTGTAACAGCAGCTTCAAGTCCAGCAGGACCGGAACCAATAATCACAATATCATACATTTCTTCCATGGATTTATACCTCCATATTCATAGTAACAGATAATGCTCTCTTTCGAAAAAGGAATGCCCAAAGCACTTTCCAAATTCATTAGAAAACCTGTAAAACATATATCTGCTCTACAGGTCTTGTCATCCTTTATATCATTTGTCTTGAAGTGTCTTTTGAATCTTCTGGATTTCTTCTTCACCCAGCTCAGTACTTTTCTGAATAATATCAAAAGGCAATCCAAGTTCCAGCATTCTCTTACAGGTCTCCACTGCTTTTTTCTGCTCGCCTATTTTCTGTCCTTCTTCCAAGCCTTCCTGTTTGCCGATTTTCCTTCCTTCATTCTTTAATGTTTCACCATACTCTTTAATATCAAACTCTGTTTCCAGCATCGTTTCCACCTCTGCTCTTCTTAACTGTATTTTAGCATAAATACTGTC
>CAKVLT010000149.1 GCA_934757945.1 uncultured Bulleidia sp.
AAACCCTGGCTTTCGCCACCGGAATCAGTGTGGCTCTGTTGGGCGGAATGCCTGGCTCCGCCACTCCGGAATATTCATTAAACTTACAGATTATACATTTTTATGTGATTACTCATGTACATAGTTATATTAGCAAGAGTATATGGTGGAGAAATACTTGTAACGAGTTTAAGAGCTTATAAAATTATAGGTGAATCAGAATGTCTACATCATTTAGAAGAATTGAATAAAAAAATATTAGTGGCTTTATTGTAAGAAGATCTGAAGAGTTGGAATATCAGACTGAATTATTTAATGTATTTTTGCAAATATCAACCAAATCTTTAAAAAGAGCGATTTTTTATGTAATAATATATATTGTAAGTCGAGGAATAAATTATGAGTGAATACGCAGAAAATATTAGAAAAACCTTTTCTATGGGAGATTTTGAAAGAGATAAAAACAATCAAATTCCACAAGATGTAGTTCGTTACACAGATATAAGATATGCAAATCATGATGAAAAATGGAATCTATTAGATGTATATCGTCCAAAGGATATTAACGGCAAACTTCCTGTCATTATGAGTGTTCATGGTGGCGGATGGGTATACGGTGATAAAGATGTATATCAATGGTACTGCATGAGCCTTGCTCAACGTGGCTTTGCGGTAATTAACTATTCATATCGTCTAGCTCCTGAATATCAATATCCATCATCTTTCGAAGATACATCCTCAGTAGCACAATGGATCATTGATCATTGCGATGAATATGATTTTGATATTGATCATATCTATGGTGTTGGAGATAGTGCAGGAGGCCATATGCTTTCATTATTTGCATGTGCATTAACCAATCCTAATTATGAAGTGCCTTATTCATTACCAAAGAATTTTAAATTTAAAGCAATTGCATTGAACTGCGGTATTTATGACATGCAAAAAGAAAGCCTTGGTGATACAGAAAAACTAATGTACGATTATCTTCCTGAACATGGTACGGAAGAAGAATACTATCATATCAGCAGTGTGCATTTCATAACACCAAATTTTCCACCAACTTATGTTATGACATGTCCTGGAGACTTTGCGAATGATACGCCTGATAGTTTAATACCAGTATTGAAAAAGAATGCTGTACCATTCATGTATCGCGTATTTGGTAATCAAAATAATCCATTGGCACATGTATTTCACTGCAATATTAACTTGCCTGAAGCTAAAATTTGCAATGATGAAGAATGTAATTTCTTCAAAGAATTTTAAAAAGAGCGAAAAAAATTAAAACTTAGATAATCACAGGAGTCAAGAAAATGAAACTGATTATTGAAAAAAACGAACAGGCAATGAGCGAAAGTGCCATGCAGATTATTCTTGGCGCAATGATGCAGGACAAAAAAGTCAACATTTCACTTACATCCGGAACATCCCCAAGAGAAATGTATAAAATGATGGTTCCATATGTAAAGGACAAGCCACAGTTTAAGGATGTTGACTACTACCTCTTTGATGAAGCTCCAGAAGTAGGAGAACTGGCAGGACAGCCTGGACCTAACTGGTCTGAAATGCAGGAACTGTTCTTCAAGGAGGCAAATATCCCTGATGAAAAGATCCATTGCCCAAGCATGGAAAACTATGAAACATTTGATGAAGAGATTGCCAAGGCCGGTGGAATTGATGTCATGCTCATTGGACTTGGATGGGATGGACATTTCTGCTCCAACTGCCCAAGATGTACACCAATGGATGCACTCACATATGCACGTGCAAGACACGTCACACTTGAAGCTAACCCTAACTACAAGAACAATTCAAATCACCCATATTCCCTTACAATGGGACCTGCCTCTTTAATGAAGGTAAAGCATTTAGTGATGATCGTAAATGGAAAGCATAAGGCAGAAATCTTCAAGAAATTCCTGAAAGAACCAATCAGTGAAGAACTTCCAGCAACAATCCTCCGTCTGCATCCTAACTTTACAGTTATCGCAGATGAAGATGCTGCAAGCCTTCTCAGTGAAGAAGATCTTAGAGGACCAGCCAAGAAATTAGACTGAGCAAAATAAATATTCTTTCATAAGTACACCCTCAAAAAAATGTCTGCAGAACTATAATGAATGCTCTGCAAGATTCTAATGACAGTAAAATCAAAAAGATAAGAATTGAAGTCATATTAAAATGATTTCGTTCTTATCTTTTTTTTGTATACATTTAAAACATTATGGAACATTACCAAGTGTCGCCGTAAAGCCGCTTGCTTTAGCAATGGGGATATAAGGCGACTTATATAACGATTATTTTGCT
>CAKVLT010000150.1 GCA_934757945.1 uncultured Bulleidia sp.
TCCCATCCCGAACACAGAAGTTAAGCACTTCAGCGGTGAAAATAGCCCTTCCGGGTGAATCGATCTCGCTGCCAGGTATATCAGTGAATGTCTTAGGACATTCACTTTTTTTGATAGATAAAATAAATTGATTGGAAAAATGAAATGTTTTTTATTGTCAAGACTATTCTTTATATTGTATTTCGGTATAATTTAATTGCTGAAGGAACACATATTTTTCCTACATTTTGATATTAGGGAATCCTGACTGGAGACTTCTGTGTGAATACTCGATACGGTCGAGGATCCTTACGAATGACCATGGATACCCACCTCTAATTAAGAGGGAACATATCACTCCTTCAGTTTTTCTTTTATCAATATTTGTTAGTATATCTACTTTGTATAAGAGGTTGAAATATACAAAAAAAACAAGTAAAATATTGTTTGTGAAATTATTTAGATAGGTGGTGTTAAAATGTCATTATTTTGGTCTTCATTATTATGGTTTATTGGTGGTGGACTAGTTGGTGCTGCTGTTTCTTTTTTCTTAACAAAAAAACATTTTGAAAAAGAATTACGTGAAAATCCTCCAGTAAACGAGAAGATGATTCGAGCAATGTATATGCAAATGGGAAGAAAACCTAGTGAAGCTCAGATTCGTCAGGTTATGCGTTCCATGACTAACGCTCAAGGAAAGTAATTATATTTTTAGGGAGTAATCTCCCTTTTTTAATTGCTTTTTAACTATCTGTAATGTAAAATAATTTAGCACTTGCCCATGTGATGGAATTGGTAGACGTAGGGGACTCAAAATCCCCCGGTAGCGATACCGTGCCGGTTCGAGTCCGGCCATGGGCACTTTTTTTATGCTTACCTTCAATGTTCTGTAGTACAATCTAATAAAAGGTTAAAGGAGAGAAATACAATATGGCAAAGCTTTATTTTTATTATGGTGCAATGGGTAGTTCCAAATCTGCTAATGCATTGATGGCTGAATATAATTATAGAGAAAGAGGACAATTGGTTCTTTTAGCTAAAACTAATATAGATACTAGAGATGGAAAAAATACTATTAAATCAAGAATTGGATTGCAAAGAGAATGTCTTTTACTAAGCGATGTTTGTGCTATGAAGGATGACTGTATTCAGAAGTTTGATGCAGTTATTGTTGATGAAATTCAGTTTGCAACCAGGGAACAGGTTGATTTTCTTGCTCACATAGTAGATGATTTAAATGTTCCTGTCATGTGTTATGGCTTAAGGTCAGATTTCCAGCTGAAGTTGTTTGAAGGAAGTGAAAGATTATTAGCTATTGCTGATGAGATTAAGGAAATTAAAACTGTTTGTTGGTGTGGAAAAAAGGCGATTTGTAATGCTAGATATAATAAACATGGAATTGTCAGAAGTGGTGAGCAAATTATGTTAGGTGCAAATGATGAATACATTGCTTTATGCAGAAAACATTTTCTTCAGGGTAAACTGTCTTCTGATTCACCTGTAGCTGTCGATGGAAAGGAGTAATCATATGAAGGGAGCTATATTTGACATGGATGGTCTCATGTTTGATACTGAGGCTATCTGGCAAAAAAACTGGAAATTAATTGCAACAGAAATGGGAATTGTATTGGATCCTGCATTCAGCAGAGAGATTTGTGGCACTACTGGAAAATTAATGGATTCTATTATAGAAAAATATTATGGAGTGCCAAATGGTAATCCTATTGCTGTGGATTGTTCAGAAAGAGTACATCGAGATTTAGAACTTAATGTTCCTGAAAAAAAAGGCATACATGAGATCTTGATATGGTTAAAAGATAATGACTTTAAGGTTGCCGTTGCTTCAAGTTCCAGAAGGGAGCAGATAGAAAAGAACCTATCTAAAACAAATACTGAACAATATGTGGATGTTTTTTGCTCTGGTAGAGAATGTGCACATGGTAAGCCGGCTCCTGATGTTTTTTTACTGGCAGCTAAAGAATTACATTTAGATGCATCTGAGTGTTATATATTCGAAGATGCCTATAATGGAATTCGTGCAGCATATGCTGCAGGAGGCAAGCCAATTATGATACCAGATACTCAACAGCCAGATCAGGAAATGTACGAGAAATCTCATGCTGTGTGCTGTGACCTTCTTGAGGCTTTAGAGCTGCTTAAACGTGAAAATTTATAAAGTTATGATTATCTGATTGCTTTATTAGATATTTTGTAAGCGTCAACCATAACCCGTCTGGAAATAAAAGATCAAGATAGTACTATGTATGTGTAAGTACTTATCTTGATCT
>CAKVLT010000151.1 GCA_934757945.1 uncultured Bulleidia sp.
GAATAGGGCGATATTTAGCATGAATATAGCCTAATATTTCATAGCAGTTCAATTCAGATAAAGTGATAATACGTATTGCCAGAAGGTCCAATATTTCATCAAATCGCTTATGCTTTTTGGTCATTTTATTGTAGATAGAATACAAATGCTTTGAACGACCGAAAATACGGAACTGAATATGATTTTTCTGAAGCATATCCGTAATTTCCAAAATCATGTGATTTACAGCTTCATCTCTTTCGGCTTTTTTTGATTCTACAAGCTTGGCAATATGGTAGTATTCTTCTCTGTTTAAATAATAAAAGCACAAATCTTCAAGCTCATTTTTAATAGAACTGATACCTAAACGATGAGCAATGGGGGCGTACACATCCAACGTTTCTGCTGCAATACGTTTTTGGGAGGCCTCAGGCTGATATTCTAATGTACGCATATTATGCAGTCTGTCGGCAAGCTTGACCAGAATAACACGTATATCTTTTGCCATGGCAATAAAAATCTTGCGATGATTGCTTGCCTGATACTCAGGATCGTCCTTACCTTTGAATTTCAGCGACCCAATCTTGGTGACAGCTTCTACCATTTCTGCTATTTCTTCGCCAAATTCTTCAGCCAGTTCCTGTTTGGAAATACCTGTATCTTCGATTGTATCATGCAAAAAACCGGCCGCTATCGTATTAGGACCCACTTGTAATGTAGCTAAAATATACGCAACATTAATACAATGAACAAAATATGGCTCTCCAGACTTTCTGAATTGTCCTGCATGATGTTCACTGGCATAATTTGCAGCATGTTGAATAATCTGTAAGCTATCAGGGTTCGAAATATACTTTTTTGCCTCATTCAGGACATCTTCCACCCCGATGTGTAAATGTACAGCCATAGTTTACACCTCCCCTTTTTTGCAAAAAATCGAAGAATTTATCTTCGATTCCTGTAATTATTTATCACTTAATTCCATTAGTCTGAAGATATCATAACCTTCAAGAACTTCTCTTCCAGGAAGACCTGTCAGCTCAATGATGAAAGCAAATCCTGCAACAACGCCCCCTAATTGTTCAATCATCTTTGCTGTTGCCTTTGCTGTACCTCCTGTAGCAAGTAAATCATCAATGACTACTACTCTTTGCCCAGGTTTAATTGCATCTTTGTTCATGAATAATTCATTAGAACCATATTCAAGATCATATTCACAGCTGATAGTTTCTCTTGGAAGCTTTCCAGGTTTTCTTACAGGTACAATCCCCTTATGAATCTTGTAAGCTACCGGAGCTCCAACCAGGAAACCTCTGCTTTCAGGGCCTACAATGACATCTGCATGTACACTTTCGGCATATGCTGCAATTCGGTCAGTTGCCTCCTGAAATGCTTCAGGGTCCTGTAACAGTGGTGTAACATCTCTGAATAAGATACCTTCTGTAGGGAAATCCCTGATACTTGCAATATACTTTTCTAAATCTAATGCCATATTGATACTAAACTCCTTTTGTTAAAATACGAATGTATTATACAACATAAACAATAGTCTTTGTACTATTGGTTTTTATTGCATTTCTTCAATCTGTATCTGCGGATTAATCATATTTCTGTAACGGTTGATACTAATCTTTCCGGTAACTGATACAGGATTCTCCAGACATGGTATTTTTTCGCTTGCAAACACAAGACCGTCAAACCCTCCACAAGAAGAATTAAAGTGATATTTAGTCACTTTAGGCCATTTCTGTATTGAGAAAGATGGCAAGTTTTTCACACAAAACCGAATATTTTCAAGTTCTTTTGGAAGAGGAGACAAAGACTCCAGTTCCATACAATTTTCCAAAGTCAGCTCCGACGCATCTATAACCACTGATTTTTCTTCAGGTATTTCACATGTAAATTCCATGGACACCATTTTTCTCTCAACTTCCTGTACAAAGGTAGTATAAGAGTCTTTGGCAATAGTGATACCTGCAGCCATTGCATGTCCTCCAAACCTGATGATGTTTTGAATATCTGAAAAGAAATCATAAATATTTAACCCCTCCACAGATCTTGCACTTCCAACCAGTTCTTCACCGCTGGATGAAAAAATCAGTGAAGGTTTATGATATTCATGAGTCAGTCTGCCTGCAACAATTCCTGATAGCCCTTGTTTAAAGCTTTCATCATACAGAACAATAAAAGATGTATCTTCAATCAAAGACTCCGCTTTTAAAGTCATTGATCTGGAAAGAGCTTTTCTGCTGTTATTCACCGCATTAATCT
>CAKVLT010000152.1 GCA_934757945.1 uncultured Bulleidia sp.
TCTTAACAAAGTTTCTGTTTAAGGCTCTAGCGATTGACTTGGCAAGAGATGTCTTACCAACACCTGGAGGACCAACAAGACATAAAATCGGACTGTTTAATGTACCTGTCATTTCTTTAACAGCAAGATATTCCATGATACGGTCTTTCACTTTTTCAAGACCATAATGATCTTCATCTAGTACTTTACGGACAGCCTTCAGATCATCATTATCTTCTGTTTCCTGCCACCAAGGAACTTTTAAAAGCCAGTCAAGATAATTTCTAGAAACGCTGGCTTCACCGCTTCCAGGCGGCAACATTTCATATTTATGTAATTCTTCAAGTGCCTTTTGTTTGACATACTCAGGATATGGATTGTTTTCAATCTGTTCACGAAGTTCTGTTGTATCATCGCTGACACTGGACACATCTCCAAGTTCTTCTTTAATAGCTTTGAGCTTTTCTCTTAAGAAATACTCCTTCTGACCATCATTGATTCTTTCCTTAACTTTTTCATTAATAGAAGCCTCTATACGATTTAACTGCTGTTGTTTTTCCAGCTCTTCAATAATCATATACAGACGTTCATTCACGCTCAGAGTTTCCAGGAGTTTTTGTCTGGTTGCCGTATCCATTGCATAATACTGTGCAAACTGATTGGTCAGAGCTGCTGCACTCACCCCTGAAGATAATTTAGAAATAATATCCTGTGGAAAAGAAACGGTAAAATTATCAAATTCGCTGACAATTCTTCTGGCAAGTGCCATTTCCTCCATCTGATCACCGGAAACATCTTCCAGAGTTTCAATCTCTGCCTGCATCATGGAAGGACTGTCCATCAGCTTTACAATTCTGGCACGTTTGGAACCAGAGAATGTTACTCTGTAGAACCCCTCTTTTTTACGTACTATTTTAATTTTGGCAAGAGTACCAACAGTATATAAAGAATCTTCTGTAGGATTTTCTACACGAATATCCTTCTGGCAAACAACAAACACCATACCGTTATAGCTTGTTCCTGCTTCATTGACCGCATTGACAGATTTTTTTCTGGCCACTTCGATCATGACATCCTGATCAGGAAATAAAACAATACCTCTGGTCGCAACGAGTGGCACTGTGATAAGTGTTGCATTGGAATCACTCATGTTCATACCTCCTTTTATTGTGTAAAATAAGACGCACTATACAGAGCGTCTTATTTCTACGGGTTTATTTATTCAGCTTCTTCAGCTTCTTCAGCTTCTTTAGTGTTTTTCTTCACTGCACTTGCTTTTACAAGTTCCATTGCTTTTTCAGCAAGAACATCTTGTTTTAATAATGCAGGGCTTACGCTCTTCTTTACCTGCTCAACATCTAACTGATATTGGTCTGCAATGTTCTTATATTCTGTTTCTAAATCTTCATCGCTAACTTCAAGGTTTTCTGTTTCAGCAATCTTTGCAAGAGCCATTCTTAACTTAATGTTTTTAACAGCACCATCATGATAATCATTCTTGAGATCATCTACTGTCTTGCCCATCATCTGTAAGTAGCTTGTCAGACTGATTCCATACTGAGAAATCTGAGCCTGTAACTGCTGAATCTGAGACTGCATTTCTTCTTCAACAAGAACATCAGGAATTTCAACGACTGTTTTTTCAGCTAACTGATCCATCAGCTCATTGTTCTTAGCATTTTCAGCCTGTTCTTTCTTACTTGCAGATAAACGTTCTTTAACTGCCTTCTTCAGTTCTTCTAATGTAGTAACATCTTTCATGTTTACATCAGCAGCAAAATCATCATTTAATTCAGGTAAGACTTTTCTTTCAACCTTGTTTACCTTAACTTTGAAGACAACAGCAGCACCTTTGAGGTCTTCTGCAGGATAATCTTCAGGGAAAGATAAGTTCAGCTCTTTTTCTTCACCGGCTTTTGCACCAACTAACTGATCTTCAAAACCAGGGATGAAAGATTTGGAACCTAATGTCAGGTTGTAACCTTCAGCCTTACCGCCTTCAAAGGCTACACCATCTTTGAAACCTTCATAATCGATGTTAACGGTATCGCCATCCTGTGCTTCACCATCAACTGTTTCCATATCAGCGTAGTTTTCACGCATACGGTCTAATTCAGCATCAATTTCCTTCTTTAATACTCTTGTAGAAACATCTGTAAATGTTAAACCCTTATAATCTGTTACTTCACAAGTTGGATATAC
>CAKVLT010000153.1 GCA_934757945.1 uncultured Bulleidia sp.
TGTGTTTCTTGAGGTTTTCTCACCTCATGTTATTTTGGAATTGTTTTTTGGATGACCTCATCCAATTTTACAGCGCCAATGATTTCAGGAGTACTTTCTTCTCATCACTGATACGATAACTTTCTACTGCTTTCTGTATGGTTTTGGTATGCACCCATGAAGATAAGCATCTGTTTTGAATGTATGGAAAAACAGCATCCCATTGTTTTGCTAGACCTGTGGCAAAATACCAGGCAATCATCATATTCACATAGTATTCCTCAGAGTCAATATCTGCAACCCATTGTAGGTAAGCAGGATCAAAATCCTCATCAAGATATACTTTCATTAGCATTCCTATACCATATCGAATCGTATAGGTTTCTTTAGAATGAATCCAGTTTTCTATATGCTCTAACAGATCTTTTGAATGTTTGGCAAAGCATTTAGGAGCAGGGAAATCACACGTTGCCCAATTATCGATAAAGGGCAGAAAACGTTCTGTTTCATATAAGCATATTGCATAGTCTTGAATATCACTTATCAATAGCATATGCAGATTGTTTTCTTCATAGTAGGTATGTGGCAAATTTTTAAGGAATTCGTTAGCTGCTTTAGTACCCTGAATGGATTTTGCATATTTTCGTAAAACTGGTACGCGTATTCCAATAATAGTTTCCGGATCAACTGTAGGCATCAATTTACTGTGAAAATCTTTATAGGAAATATCCTGTAAATCAAATAGCTGTTTTAAGATATCATTCATATGTTTACTTTCTTCTGTCTATGCCTTCATTCTGATAATACTTCCATTTCTGTGCATACATCCTGTGGTCAGCCTCTTTACATACCTCTTCTATACTCTGCCATTTCTTTTCTTTACTGAAAACAACACCATAGGAAATACTCAAAGACTTTACAAGTGCTCCATTCCAGTGACCAACAGTAGTTTCAAATTTTTCCAGTAAACCATTAAAATCTTCTATATGCATATTTAAAAGTACAGCAAATTCATCTCCACCTATTCTGTAAACTTTACCAAAATCATGAAATACTTCTTTCATACAGTCTGTGGCACCTTTTATCAGTTCATCTCCTGCCGCATGTCCATAGGTATCATTTGCATGTTTTAAGCCGTTAAGATCCAAAGAAAGATAAATCCATTCCTGATTCAAATCTAATGTATGCATATCTTTTTCATAGGCACGCCTGTTGTAGCATTTTGTCATTTCATCTGTACTGGAAGTAAAAAGCAATCTCTCATTTTCGTATTTTTCCTTCAGGAATTTAGAAAGAAGATAAATCATACAGCAGGAAGCCAGTGTCAGATATACACCAACAATAATAATAGCAATGGTATTTTCATTACGATAAAATGTATCCTCCAGTGTAACTGCAACGATATAGTCATCATGTATGCGAACCATACATCTTTCACTTTTACCGTTAATTGTTACATGCATATCCTCAGAAATATCTTTCAGGTCTGTAATTTTAATGCCGTTTTCCTGCATGGTCAAACCTGTTTTTTCAGAGTCAGTAGCCCCTTCTATCACACCGGTACTCCTATCTGCAACAAACAGTTCTACTCCATCATAGACCGGCATATCGGCAACAACTTTGGAAATCTCATTCTGTTTTAACTCTTTCAATAAACGTTTTGGAGAAATACCTATCTGAATCATTTTAGTCTTAGACTCATTCCACGTAATGGCATACATCATTTCTTTGGCTTCAGAAGTATTCGGTGTAACATCCTGACACATGGTAAGAGTCTTGTCTTTTAGCATAGCTTTAAAGAAAGACATCTGTTCTCCGGAATCAAAGGAGTATCCATAGTATTTTGGTATAGAACCACTGTAAATTTCTCCTTTATCATTAAAAAGATGTATTTCATCTACAGAAATTAATCGTGCAATTTTTTGTAATTCTTCTATATCATATTCCACTTCAGGTTTCGCATCTATGATATACGAGACAGCTTTAGCTCGTACAATATAATCATCTTTTAAGGAATCAATCAATTGCTCTTCACTAGATTCATTTTTATCTATGACATCAAGAACACGATCCAGCAATACACTTGAAGTCATATAGGCATTTCTTTCATTCACATAATGCAGAATACCTGTTTCCAGCAACAAAGCTATCGCAATTACAATCACAGCTAAACTTATCAAATTTCTCTTCTTCATAC
>CAKVLT010000154.1 GCA_934757945.1 uncultured Bulleidia sp.
TCGCTACACTTGGTGGTAAATACCCGTGACGGGACTTTCACCCGCTAGACTTGCGCCATGCCTGGCACACAAAAGGATAAGGTGTGGGGCGAACCGCCCCAGCACCTTACGGAAGGCCTTTGTTATGGCACAAAGGTAAGCCAGGAGATAAAATTAACAGCTCTTTCTAGCCTTCAACAAGAAGAATAGTAAAGCTGCGGTCACAGCAAATAATCCGCCAAACATGAAAATACCTGTCTGGATTCCTGTCTGTACAGTTGTTGGAAGTGCTTCATCATTTACAACGATTACTACAGGGTTATTGCTTGCAAAGTCATAGTCCTCTCTCAAAGTAACGTTATATTTATTTGAGTTGATTCTATATCCTTGTGGTACAGCAGTTTCCTGAACATAATAACCACCATTTTCCATGTTGTCGTTGTATTCAACTTCCCAGACGATATTACCTTTGCCATCTGTCAAACCTTTACATTCTTTGCCGTTAACATCCTTTGCAACAGTTCCATCCGGTCTGAATAATGTGATTTCAGCACCTTTCAGCTTTTTGGAATTGTCCTGAGCATCAACCTTAACAGCAGATACAAAGTAATGTAATCTTTCGTCAATTCCTGTAATGATTTGTTTCTGATCTGTAGTACCTGTAACTTTAAATGCAATGTCATTCATTGTCTTATATCCAAATGGAGTTTTAGACTCTCTTAATACATACATTACATCACCAGATGCTTCATTAGATCCTTTTACATAACTGGAAATATCCTTGTAAGATCCGTCTGTTGTAAATTCACATACAGGATTACCAAGATAATAAGTAACACCATTGATAGTTGTATATCTATCGGCATTTACTGTAGGGTCTGCATCCTGGCCAAATTCAGGATCAATATCACCTTCAGGTCTTGTTGCCTGATTGTCATCATCCATACCTTCAGCTAATCCAACAGCTTCATCTTCTGCACCAAAATCCGGATCAACTGTTTGTTCTGGATCAGGTCTAGTAGCTTCTTCTACTGGTACTGCTTCAAACACCTGTAATGTTGCACCAACTACAGGATTGCCATAATTATCAATCTTGTTGACTGCAACATTTGTAAAGTCATCTTCCATTGTGATCTTTGTAACTTCGCTTGTTCCATATAAAGGTACAGTGAATGTCATATCCGTAGCCTTATATAAGCCATTAATATATTCAGATTCAACTAACTTATATGTCTTATTAGCCTGAACCAGTGTACCAATATCAAATGGTTCTCCTGTTGTCACACCACCATTTGGAAGTTCGATTTCTTTTGGATTATTCTCATCTGTAATATCTGTGAGAGTTAATGTAACACCTTTGACGTTATCTCCGTTTTCATCAACCTTAACAATCTGATACTTGATAGGACTATCGACCATTTCAAGATTCTGATCAATACCATCATCAGTAACAGTGAATGTGTAGTCTTCAGCATAATAATATCCAAAGATATCTTCATTGTATTCTTCATGCCAAGTATAAGTCTTACCTACTTCAAGGTTCTCTACATCATGAATAGTTCCATCAGAAGTCCACTGATCAACTACCTCACCATTTTCATCTGTAATGATGATCTTAGCATTTTCTACTTCATTTCCATTACCATCTGTTTTATTGATAGTAACCTTCTTATCAGTCATATCAATATGCTGATCAACCTTAACACCGTCTTCATCAGCACCATCTACTGTAAATGGAATATCAGTAGCTTTTACATAACCCGTAGGAGCAAGGTCTTCATGAAGAACATAGCTCTTACCTTCTTCAAGATTCTTTATATGGTGTTCTGTACCATCAGAAGTCCACTGATCAACTATATTACCAGCCTCATCAGTAACACTCATAGAAGCACCTGAAATCTCTTCACCACCCATATCAATCTTGGATACAGTTACTACCTTATCAATCATCTTAACTGTGTCTGTAGTTCCGTCTTCTTTGACTGTGAAGTTGATATCGGATGCCTTTACATAAGTTCCGTTTTCAGGAGTAATTGTTTCTCTCAGAGTATATGTTGCATTTCTAGTTAAACCATTGACACTCCCCATGTCTGAAGACAGGGGATTCTTGCTACCTGCCAAGTGATTGGCTGACCAGTCCATTTCTAGTAG
>CAKVLT010000155.1 GCA_934757945.1 uncultured Bulleidia sp.
TTTCTCTTACCTTATTTTTGCCCCCCTCCTTCCTTATTAATCCTTTTTCCCTTTATTTATCGTTCTTTTTCATTGTGAACTAATAAAATTTACTCCAATATGAAATTAAATAGCTAATGTCATTTCTTTTGTACTCTTGCTAATATAACTATGTACATAAGTAATCACATAAAAATGTATAATCTGTAAGTTTAATGAATATCATTACGGAGGCAATGACATTATTATAGATACAGAGACAGTCATATTTGATTTAAATATAAATTCCCTATTGGATTTAAGAAAGTTAACTTCTTTAGTGAAACGATTATGTATGAAAATAAACAGAAGTGCTTTAGATAGAAAGCTTGGTGTAGACAAAAGAACTGTCACTAAATAGATACATGGATTTCAAAAGTCAAAGACAAGACACAAATCTTCTTATCTTGATCAATATGAGCCTGGGATCCGAAATGTCATAAATAACAAATCAAAGACATTCAGTTATAAGAGTATGCTTTACAGATATATGAAAGATATGTATGGCTTGGAATGTGCTGAATCTAGTTTTAGAAGATATCTTTCCAAGCATAAAGAATTTGATGATTATTTCCATTCTGTAAGACATAAACATCCTGGAGGTCCGACTATTTCACGCTATGAAACAGGAATGGGTGAACAGGCACAGCTTTACTGGGAAGAATCAATTTCTTTTCTGCTCTGTACAGGTGAAGTGATCGTTATAAATATATTTGTGCTGATACTCAGTTATTCAAGATTCAGAGTATATCAGTTATAGCTAACAAAAACACAGGATGTTCTATTCCACTATCCAGTATTATGACAGCGAAATATTTGAATGCCATGCCATTGTACAGACAGGAACAGATGTACAAAGCAAATGATGTCAATGTCAGCAGAAGGAAAATGGCATCCCGGATTATCCGTTCTTATGGCAAATACCTGAAATACTTCTATAGGCAATGAAAGAACAAATGATGAAGCAGACAATCCTTCACGCAGACGAAACTCCATTTGAAGTAAGTAAAGATGGTCGGAGTGCAGGAAGTAAATACTATATGTGGGTGTACTGCGGTGGTAAAGAAGTAGGTTTGTCTAAGATAGTCCTATATGATTACTCTCGTACACGTGGGGCAGAAAATGCACAGCGTTTCTGAAAGACCATTCTGGGACATTGATAACAGATGGATATCAGGTTTATCACAAACCTGGCAATGATGAACCCAATCGTTTTGTTGTGGCTGGTTGCTGGGCACACACAAAACGAAAATTCACAGAAATAATAAAGAGTGCAGGAAAGAGTAAAAGTTCCTCATATACAATTGCGTCAAAAGCAGAGAAAAGAATCCCAAAAATCTACCACAAAGACAATTTACGATACAAATATACTGACAAAAGAATCAGCAACCGGTAAAGCAATAACTTATGCACTCAATCAAGAAAAATTCTTACGTGTTTTTCTGAATGATGAAAGATTGCCAATGGACAATAATGAGGCCGAAAGAACCGGGTAATGATTGATACAAAATCAGGAGCAGAAGCCAGTGCTGCAATCTACAGTATTGTAGAAACAGCTAAAGCAAATAATCTGAAGATATATGATTACCTGACATATCTGTTAACAGAGCTATCAAAGAACTAGCAGGACTTGAATACAGATGTACCAGAAAGACTGTTACCATGGCCCATAGAGTTACCTTCCAATAAACATAAATTAACAAATCCTGTGAAATTACAACGTTGATTGTAAGCCAAAGGATTTTCTATTTGTAGGTACGATCATGTAGCAGTTACTTTCTATGGGTACGCTCGAAAGAATCGCAACACCACTTCCTTCACTCATGGCAACACTGCCAACAGCTTGTGGTTTACTACACTTGGCGGTAAAGACCTATGGTCAGTTTATCTCTGACTGAATTAGTGTCATGCCCGGCACACCAAAAAAAAGTGAATGTCCTAAGACATTCACTGATATAACCTGGCAGCGAGATCGATTCACCCGGAAGGGCTATTTT
>CAKVLT010000156.1 GCA_934757945.1 uncultured Bulleidia sp.
GTTTTCACCTTCAGATGTAGAGATTTCTACTTTTTCAGGTTCATTGACCATTGGCTGAATGAGGTCCCATAGAACTTGTTCCAAGTCTGACATGGAATTACTTCTTTGCCTTTGCGGCGAGCTTCTGCTCATGGAACTCTTTCATAACGCCCTGACGAGATAAGATGTTACGAACAGTATCAGAAGGCTGAGCACCATTCTTTAACCAGGCCATAGCTTTTTCCTTATCTACAACTACTGTTTCAGGTTCTGTTGTTGGATTGATAAAACCGATTGTTTCGATTTCACGACCATCACGACGTGTACGGGAATCAGCAACAACGATACGGTATCTAGGCGCTTTCTTAGCACCTGTTCTCTTTAAACGTAATTTAACTGCCATGTGAATATCCTCCTTGATTTCGTAGTTAGTATACTCACCAACCATTAAGGTGTCAAGCTTTTTTACTTGACACCTTAATAATTTAAATTTTAAATTTTCGCTTCATTTCTTCCAGCTGCTTTGGATCAATATTTGCCTGCTTGGTCATGGAATTCATCATGTTTTCCAGACTATCTTCATTAAGGTTACCACTTCTTCCAAGTGCTCCGACTCTATCCATGGTCTTCTTCATTTTTGTAAACTGATTCAGCAGTTTATTGACATCATTTAAGGATGTACCACTACCTGCTGCAATTCTTTTCTTCATGGTGGAACGAATCTTATCCGGATTCTGTCTTTCCCATTTTGTCATTGACTGAATGATAGCTTTAGAGTGCTTCATGGCACCACCTGTTTTGGATTCATCAATCAGACCGGCATACTGGTTCATTCCAGGCAACATTTTCATAATACCGCTTAATGGGCCCATCTTTTCAATCTGTTCAAACTGTTTGAGCATATCATCGAGATCAAACTGCCCGTTCATCATCTTTTCAGCAGCACGCTGAGCCTCTTCCATATCCATCTTTTCCTGAGCTTTTTCCACAAGAGAAACAACATCACCCATTCCAAGAATTCGGTCGGCCATACGATCCGGATGGAAGACGTCCATATCTTCAATCTTTTCACCCTCACCGACAAACTTAACAGGAACATTGGTAATTTTCTTTACAGATAGAACACCACCACCTCTGGAATCACCATCGAACTTGGTTACAACAAGCCCTGTCAGAGGCAATGCATCTTTAAATGCTCCGGCCACATTGACAATATCCTGACCTGTCATAGCATCTACAGTAAGCAATATTTCATCAGGATGTACCAAAGCATTAATCTGCTTCAATTCATTCATCAGTTCTTCATCAATATGTAAACGTCCGGCAGTATCAATAATAACCGTATCAAAGCCGCTTGCCTTTGCATAGTTCATTCCCTGCTTTACAGTTTCAAGCGCACTTGTTTCAGCTCCGAGAGAAAAAACATCCACTTCGATTTCCTTACCAAGTGTCTGCAACTGTTCAATCGCTGCAGGTCTGATAACGTCTGCTGCAATCATCAATACATGACGTTCTTTTTTTCGTTTGAAGATAGACGCAATCTTAGCTGCAGAAGTTGTTTTACCAGTACCCTGCAAACCTACCATCATCAAAGCAGTAATGCCATCTTCTTTAAAATGCACTTCGGAATCTTCATTACCAAGCAGTTCAATAATCTGATCATGTACAATTTTAACCAGCATTTCTCCTGGTTCTACTGAATTCAGAACATTTTCACCACGAGCTTTTTCTCTGACTTCCTCCAGAAAGTCTTTAACAATTTTGTAATTCACATCAGCTTCAAGTAAAGCAAGGCGCACTTCCTTGAGCATATCTTCCATATTTTTATCTGTCAGTTTCCCTTTACCGACAACATTACGCATCGCACTGTTCAGGCGATCACTTAAAGAATCAAAAGCCATAAAAACCTCACTTCCTTTTCTATATTAGCATACTTGTTCTACATTCAAGAATTGTTTTTGGAAATAAAGTTTCAATTCCATTCTACAGAATATCTATTTTTCTAATT
>CAKVLT010000157.1 GCA_934757945.1 uncultured Bulleidia sp.
CAGAAATACCAGAAGGAGAAGTGACGGTGGTGATATTTGGTTCACTTTCCTTTTTCTTTTTACGTTTATTGGACTTCTGTTTTTCTTTCATATATCCGAGTTTGATAAGCTCCTGTTTAATTTCAAGAGCGGTATCAAAATCTGCAATATCCAGCTGTTCCAGAACACCAGTAAAATAATCTATTTCATTTTGACAGATGGCAATCTGTTCCTGTAGGTATGTCTGACCTTTTTTCAGTTTAGTATATTTTGTATAGGCTTTTTTAGCATTCTGGTTACCATCCAGTTTAGGGTCTAACGGGACAGTAATCATTTTACCGTCTTCGTAATTTTCCAGCTGTATATCCTGTTTTCCTTTAGTATCAGTAATACCGTAAGTATAGAGCAGATCACCATACAGTCTGTATTTATCACAATCAAGTGCAGTATCATATTCTTTCTGTAATCTCGGAAGTTTGGTGGACTGATGTTTCAGTTCCTTCTTTGCCACATGATATACATCTCCTGCAATCTGCTTGATACGTTCTTTCTCTTCGGATTGCGCATATAAAGATTCAAAGCCTTCCATTAACGGATATTGTTTAACTTTTCCAAGATGTGTCAGCGGAATTACATGAAAGTTAATTTCTGGATGTTCTTCAGCAACATATAAGGCATTGGAATCTTCTATACTTTGCATAATAGAAGAAAAGGACTGCCCAAGAGACATTCTGAATTCAGCCTCTCTTGCAAGTAAGGGGGAAAAACCCGCAAACTGTTTCACAAGAGACACAGATGAATCTACCACATGCTCTTTGAATGGGTCCTTTTTATCCTGTGCTTCCATTGGCACAAAAGTTGCGTTAGGCATCAGGATACGTTTACTGTTTTCAAACGGAGGTATTCTCTTTAAAACATCAATAATCTTATCCTCAGGATCCACCAGTATAAGATTTGCATATTTTCCCACCAGTTCCACAATAATGCGTAAAGTTTCTTTATCTCCAAGCATATTTCGATGTGAGACAGTAAAAGTACACCATCTGTCCAACCCTGCCTGGAAACAGCTTTCTATAGTACTTCCTTCAAGATATTTACGCAGAACCATAATAAAATTATTTGGTTCCAGAGGAGTCGGGTAGTTTTTATTCGTTAGTAATATACGATTGTATACAGAATGACAACTTATGAATAACTGTGATTTTCCTTGCTTTCCATGAAGCTGAAATAAGATTTCCGTAGTAGATACCTGGTATACTTTTTGTACTCTGGCAGGAAGAATATCCTGCACAGGTGTAATCAGTTTATGTAAAATAATTCCATCTAATGCCATAGTTTTTTTCCTTTTCAAAATATAGTATATCACATTGATTTTTTTCCTTAATACGACTACTCTATGTATAATATAAAAAAAGAAAAAGGGGTTTGTATGACAAAAGGTTTATTAATTGTAATCAGCGGTCCATCCGGAGTTGGTAAAGGTACGGTTGTAAAAGAAGTAATGAAAGATGAAGACTTGCATCTGTCTTACAGTACATCCATGACTACCCGTAATCCTCGTGCGGGTGAAGTAGATGGTAAAGACTATTTCTTTGTCTCCAAAGAAGAATTCTTAAAAGTCAAAGAAGAAGGCGGCTTGCTTGAAAGCAATGAATTTGTAGGGAATTACTATGGTACACCTAAAGCCTATGTAGAAAAACTTCGCAATGAAGGAAAGAATGTACTTCTTGAAATAGATGTAGAAGGCTGTAAACAGGTTGTTGCTCAGCAGCCTGATACTTTAACTCTGTTTATCGTTCCACCAAGCATGAAAGAGCTGGAAAGACGTATCAGAGGCAGAGGTACAGAGCCTGAAGAAATCGTTCAGCAAAGACTCGCCAAAGCACAGAAAGAACTTGAAAAGTCCTATCAGTATAAATACTGTGTCTGCAATGATGATGTGCAATTAGCAGCGG
>CAKVLT010000158.1 GCA_934757945.1 uncultured Bulleidia sp.
TATCACTGCAGAGCCATATACAAATTACAGAAATAAAGTACAGATACCTGTGCAGGTGAATAATGGAAAGGCGGAAATGGGTTTCTATCAGATACATACCAATACCATTATCCCTTATGATACCTGTCATGTGCAGTCAGATTTATCTAATGCCATTGTCCATACATTACAGAAACTGTTTGAAAAATATCATTGTGCTTCTGTAGTAAGACATGTACTTGTAAAACATGCTCATAGAAACGGTCAGGTCATGATTGTCTTTATTGTAAAGAAATGGCCTATGGACCATTATGAAGAGATTTTACAGACTTTAACAGAACAGTATCCTGCTATCAGTTCAGTCTCCTGTATCGTGAATAAGCGCACAGATAATGTTATTCTGGACGGTAAGGAAATTTTGTTATATGGGCAGCCATATATTGAAGAAGAATTATTAGGGAATATATTCCGTATTTCTGCAAGGTCCTTCTTTCAGATTAACCCATTTACAACACCTCTTCTCTATAGGACAGCCATTGACTATGCAGGATTGACAGGTAAAGAAGTTCTTGTGGATCTGTATTGCGGCACAGGTACGATGGGAATTATTGCGTCTAAAGATGCGAAAAAAGTATATGGTATTGAAATTGTGCCAGAAGCTATTGTAGATGCCAGAAAGAATGCAGAAATCAACCATGTGGAGAATATTGAATTCTTAACAGCAGATGCTAATCAGGGTGCACAGCGAATTTTAAAATCTAAATTGAAAGTAGATGCAATGATTGTGGATCCTCCACGTAAAGGATGCAGTAAAGATACCTTGGATGCCATTATCAGAATTTCACCCGAAAAACTTGTGTATGTAAGTTGTGATCCTGCGACTCTTGCAAGAGATGTGAAAATTTTAAGAGAAAATGGCTACGAACTGCATCAGGTTCAGCCAGTAGATATGTTTCCACAGACATTCCACGTTGAGACAGTAGTACTGCTCACTAAGAAATCATAGATAAGCGGTCAGAAACCGCATAAATACGATACTTTTGCGACCTTTGCCTTGTTCCTTAATGGAGTAGGGTGAAGGTTGTTTTTTGTTTGATGGAGATACAATTCAGTCCTAGAGACTGGTAAACTGCTATTTTGGCATTTTTAGGCGGTCGTGAGACTGCTAAATTACTCACATTTTAAGGTTGAGACTGCCAAACTGCTGAAAGAGGACAGAACTGGAAAATCTGGTCAGTCCTCAAATTGTTTAGTCCTTGTTGTATTTGACTTCGAATTCCTTGATTCGGCGCACATCATTGCCTACGGTATTTTCCTTCAGGTGAAGGAACTTAGAAATGCAGAAGCAATCCGTCTGGTACAGCTTATCGATCACTTAACATTCAGCACAGAGTTCAACAAAGAAGCATTTGAAAGCATGGTGGAGATTGCAATTGTGCATTCGAGAACAGACATCAGCTTCAAACTGAAATGCGGATTGGAGTTTCATGAGGAGGTGAAGCTGAAATGAGAAGTATACCTTACGGTTACGAATTTAAAGAGGGGAGACCATGTATCCTTCCAGAAGAAGCAGAAAAAATCAGTCAGGCTTTCAATCTTTACCTTCCCAGCGAGTTATTAAGAGCAATCAGCAGGAAGACTGACATCAACCGAAATCACATCGGAATTTCAAATATTCTCGCAGACGAGCGATACAAAGGCACCCGGCTTTATCCGAAGATTGTGGAGGCGGAACTGTTTGACAAAGTGGCAGCATCCAGACCATCTGCAGCCCGGAGGCAGAATATACTGCCATTGAAGCAAAGGTTCTTGAAGAATTGAATGCTGGCCACGAGGCTGAACTAATCAATATCGAAGAACAGCTTAAAGAACTGCAGGATAAAGTAGTGAAGAACGTAAACAACAACGATGAGTTCGACAGCCTTGTAGATAAGAT
>CAKVLT010000159.1 GCA_934757945.1 uncultured Bulleidia sp.
ATGATAGCAGATAAAATACATTTGTCATATATTTTGTGAGAAAAATGTGAGGAATTGATAAAAAATAAAGAAAAAAGGCATAGAATGCCCTTAACGAATGATTTTTCTGACGTAAGATTCCATCTGTTTCTTTTCAAGTTCTCTGGAAATCACTTTATTTGTGGCTTTTTTATAGCCCTTCAGACCATTTTCTTCCACTTCTTTTCTGTAAGTGCTGTGAATCATGAAAGCTAATGGTAATACAGTAAACAGAAGACCCAGGTTCTTTTTTGCCAGTGTAAGCTTTTTAGAAACAGACATGGCTGTTTCTGACATTTTATCCATTTTTGTTGCGGTCTGACAGGTGGTCTGCATGGAAAGGACAAGTGCTTTGTTCAGTGCAAAGAATTTGAATAAAAACAGAAGAATACAGATTGCAGTGATAATTAACATGGCATATAAAATATAGAAGCCATAAGGGGAAAGATTAAAATTGTTCATAAATATAACTCCTGTGAATATTTTACACTTATTTAAAAATATATGATATAAATATTACAGGTTATGTCTGAAGAAAAGAAAATAGTATTAGTGAGTGACAATCATACTTTATTAAAACCTATTGAATATCTACGTCATACGTATTCTTCCTATGACTATTTTTTTCATTGCGGTGACTCGGAATTTCCAAAAAAAGCTTTAAAAGATTTTGCCTGTGTAAGAGGGAATAATGATTATGATCCGGAGTATCCGTTGCATAAGATTATTGAAGTGGGTAATCACAGGTTTTTACTGACTCATGGGCACAGAGACTTCTTTTTGATGAAATACGAGATGCTGGCTGACCTTGGCAGAAGAGAAGGGTGTGATGTGGTGTGTTTTGGACATACGCACGTACCTTTTCAAAAAGTGATTCATGGAGTATTGCTTTTAAACCCTGGATCTATCTGGTGTAACAGAGATGGAACAAAAGCTTCTTACATGCTGTTGAGCGCAGGAGAGAAAATTCAGGTGGAATTAAAAAGATATGAAAAAAGTACTTGATATTTAGAAAGTGCTTTGGTATCATACTTGTGCTGTCCCGGTAGCTCAGCTGGATAGAGCTCACGCCTTCTAAGCGTGTGGTCAAGAGTTCGAATCTCTTCCAGGACACCATAAAGAAAACACGCTGATTCAGCGTGTTTTCTTTATGGTATATCAGGTATTTTTTATGGGAAACTATTACACAGAGACAATAGAAGAAATCAAACAACTTCTTCAACAGAAAAAGTATGACGATGCAAACTTCCTGTTACGTAAAGAACTGGAAATGCCATACATTCCACAAGATGTAGAAAAAGAATTGCAGCAGTTACAAAGAGAGTGCACTTTTTATCTACATTCTAAAACAGAAGATAAAGAAGAATCCATGGATGCACTTCTAAGAAAATTAAAAGGTAAACCTCAGGTACAGCTCAGTGCTGCTGATGCGCTTTCTTCCAGAAATCTGAGAGCCTGTATCCCTGAAATTCAGGACTGGTTAAGTAAAGATCCTCAACCGGAAGCAGCTGCTTTGATAATTGAGGCTTTGGGAGAGCAGGAGATAGATGAAGAGTTTGTCTTTGTTAAAAACGGCATAGAATACTCATTTTCCGGGGAAGATATCACTCCTGTGGGTAAGTCTGAAGGATTTTTAGAAGCGGATACATATCTGAAGGAATGGTTTTTGCATTATCCTGATTATGAAGCAATGGCACATACATTGTTAGTACATGAAGTGTATACCTTTCTTCCTTTAAGTTATGAGAAAGGGGAGGGGAAAGAACTTGCAAAAATGATAGCTCAAAGAGTACTTGATCTTATGGAGGATGAAGAGCTGAAAAACCAACTTTCTCTATAGAATTAGCA
>CAKVLT010000160.1 GCA_934757945.1 uncultured Bulleidia sp.
CCGTATACGGAACCGTACGTACGGTGGTGTGAGAGGTCGGCATTTCTCATTTAAGAGAAATTCCTCCTACTCGATTGGGTAAACAGTGCTTACATGGTATGATTCTACTATGAGGTGAAGATATGCTATTTGATTATCATGTGCATTGTGAGTTTTCTGATGACTCTGAAGAATTGATGGAAAATCAGATTGAAAAGGCAATAGAAAAAGGAGTGGAAGAAATCTGTTTTACAGATCATGTGGATTACGGTATTAAACGTGATGTGGATGACCCAAGGGGAATAGAAACCAAACATGCCATAGAACATGGAAAAGAAGTGGATATTGTTCTTGCAAATGTGAATTATCCTGTGTATTTTGAAAAACTGCATGCCATGCAGAAAAAATATGCAGGGCGTATTGTTGTGAAACAGGGACTGGAGTTTGGCATTCAGTCTGTTACAGTACAGGAGTATCAGAAACTGTATGACACATATAAGAACGAACTGGATTTCATACTGTTTTCCATGCATCAGGTAGATAATCTTGAATTCTGGACACAGGACTTTCAAAGAGGTAAAAGCCAGAAAGAATATAATGAAGCGTACTATGCGGAAATCTACAAGACTATGGGCATGTTTCATGAGTACAGTTGTCTTGCACATCTGGATCTGCTGGCACGTTATGACGAAAATGGTATCTATCCTTTTGAAAAGGTGGAAGATCAGATTGCGGAGATATTGAAACTTGCCATTAAGGATGGAAAGGGGATTGAAGTCAATACTTCTTCCTACCATTATGGGTTAAAGGATACCCAACCATGCAGAGCTATCTTAAAGCTGTATAAAGATCTTGGAGGGAAGATACTGACTGTAGGTTCTGATGCGCACAGCATACAGTATATAGCGGATCATATACCGGATGTATATGCTATTCTGAAAGAAGAAATCGGATTTCAAGAAATCTGTACTTTTGATAAGATGACACCAATATTTCATACATTATAAAAAGCGGATATTCCGCTTTTTATACAATCCAAACAGAAAACTCATAAGTCTTTAGCTTATGAGATGAATGTATTAACCTTGATTTTCTATATAATGTTTGATGGTTTCTGGGTTTGCTTCGCCTATGGAACAAGCAAAATATCCATCACTCCAAAAAGTATGTTCTTTCCAAAAATGTTTAGATAAAAACTTAGAGTAATTTTCCCATAAGTAAATGGTAGTTTCTTGTTTTAATTTTCTAACTATTGATGTAACTGATAATTTTGGTGGATACGATATTAACATATGGATATGATCTTCGTCTGTTTCTAATACATCAATATTAAAATTACTTCTATAGGATATTTCTAAAATAGCGTTCTTAACAATATTATCAAAATCATTAATTAATAATTTCTTTCTATATTTACACACAAATATTAAATGGACTTTTAAATAATATTTTGAATGATTTCTTGAAACATAATTATTCATAAAATTATTATAGTTTACTGAATAATGTTAAATATAGTAAAATTTGATATAATCATAATAGAGAAAGGAGATTAACAATTAATGTATCTTACTGTTAAACAAGTCTTAAAGCATTTAACCAAAGAAGAATATTTAAGTCTAAAAGAATTAAGCCATATTGCGAAAAACCTAAGCAATGAAGCTATTTATAATGTAAGACAATATTATTTTAATGAAGGCGAATATCTTAATTACGAAAAGAGCTATGCCTTATTAAAAGATAGTGATAACTATAAAATGCTTAATTCAAATATGGCACAACAGATACTAAAAGAAGTAGATGGGTCTTTTAAAGCTTTCTTCGGTTTGCTTAAATTAGCCAAAAAAGGTAAATACAATTTTAAAGATATTAAATTACCGCA
>CAKVLT010000161.1 GCA_934757945.1 uncultured Bulleidia sp.
GGTGAACTGTGTTCCTGGTTCTACAGGTGATGGTATTTTAATGGCACAGGAAATCGGCGCAGATATTGAATGTATGGGCAGATTCTTAGGCATGTTTATGAGTGAATATGGAACAAATTATGAACTGGCGTTCATGCATACATCTACACCTGGTATCATGGTCAATGCTACAGGTGATGAATTCGGAAATATCACTGCAAGTAACCATACAGTATTAAGTAAAGCTATGATGGATGAAGCTAATGGTGGTGAATTCTACTACATCTATGACGATGAAGCAGCTGAAAAAACAAAAGACTTCGATGCCTATGGATTCAGCTACAAATCTATTTTCGAAAGAGAAGCTACAACTCATTATGCTTCTGTTGAAGAAGCAGCGGATGATTTAGGATTAGATAATCTTCAGGCAGCTATTGATGCTAATAATGCTCATGCATTAGCAGGTGAACCAAACGAATTTGGTCGTAAGGTAGTACCATATATTGAAACAAGAGATGGTATCTGGGTAACACGTGTTATTCCTACTTTATACCTGACAACAGGTGGTCTTGTAACAGATACAGACACACATGTTATCAATAAAGAAGGTAATGCAATTAAGGGCTTATATGCTGCAGGTGATGTTGCAGGTTCTATCGAAGAAAAAGATGGAAAAACTTATGGTAATGGTTTTGACCAGGCTTTAGGTTACGGTTACCATACAGCTGAAATCGTTGCAAACGAAATTAAGTAAAATCCAGAATTTTTATAAAACGGTATGACACGTTCTATATGTCAGCCGTTTTTTTTGTATTTTCACATGAATACATGGCTTATGAAAAAGAAATACCTTACAATAGATGTAGAGTTATTTTCTTATTCTTATGTATTGTTTCACGTATTGTTGGATAAAGAAGGGAGAGGAATATGAAGAAACGATATATTCTTTATGGCTTATGTGCCATTCTATGGATTACCAATGCAAAAGCCTACCTTCAGAATATTCTAGGTGAAGTATATCATGATATTCACCCAGCATTTATCATGTGGTATGTATGTCTTCCTGTAGTCCTGATTCTTATATTCTTAAGATTTCTTAAAGCTTATATCGATGATAAGAAATAATCTGTAAATGTTTTCCGGCAGATTGTATATATGCTGAAATCTTCAATGACGAATAATAATTGATTACTTTTTATAAAATGTATAAACCAAAGGAGGTTATGAAAATGGAAAACTTAAATGAGGAATTGATAATGCAATTCATACTTCATGCACCAGTTAACATTTTCTTTAAAGTTACTGAATGCAGATATCTTTTTGCTTCAGAAATCTGTCATCTGGTAAATGGCGGAGAAGATGGAACAATCATAGGTAAAACTGACCTTGAAATTCAAAATAATAAAGAACTGGGCAAGTTATATTATGAAGATGATAAAAAGATTCTTGCTACAGGTGAAGGAAGTGATTATGTTAGTGAATTTCCTGTTGAGAATGGTGAATCTTTATACTTTGAAATCAAAAAAAATCCAGTACGTGATACTAAAGGAAAGATTATAGGAGTTGTCGGCATCGTCTGTGATGTAACTGAACGAATTCGTCTTGAAAAAAAGGTTGAAGAGCTTTCAATAATTGATAGGCTGACTGGAACTTTTAATCGTAACTATCTGAATTACAAAATAGAAAATAAAAAGAAACTGTTGAAGTATCCATTTACTGTTATCATGTCGGATTGTAACTGCCTTAAACAGGTAAATGATAAATATGGTCATGAAGATGGTGCTGTTTTATTAAAGACTATTGCTGCAGTCCTTATGGAGGAAGCACCGCATGGTTCTCCAGTTGTACGCATG
>CAKVLT010000162.1 GCA_934757945.1 uncultured Bulleidia sp.
CCAATGCCAGTAGGAAGTTCAGTATTACATCCTGAATTTTCAGTGGCAAAATGGCTCCCTGACAGTTCCATGGTATACCTGACAAATGTTTCTCGTGCACATAAAAAAGCAACATTTTATACAGTGGACATAAAAGGTACTGTTACAAAAGTGTATTCTGAATCCGCCTCAACTTTCTTAAATATTGGTACCTATATGGAACTGGATGGAGCTCCAGGATATATGTTCTCTAATTTTTTAACCAATGATGGTAAAACACTTGTATGGCAATCTGAAAGAGATGATCTTGCCAGATTGTTTACAATAGATGTTTCTACAGGAAAAAAAATCAAAGCGATTACACCAGAAGATATTACTGTTGCCAATCTTCTGTACTGGGATAAGAAATACATCTATTTTATGGCAAACTGCTTAAAGGATTCCAGCGATCCATATTACAGATATCCTTGCAGAGTAAAATATGATGGCAGTGATTTTAAAGTCTTATGCAGTGAGGATGGTAATCATACTACTTTTACCAATGGATCTTATGTTGTAGATACCTGGTCCAGAGTTGACCTGCCGCCTGTTACCAATATCTATTCCAGCGATGGTACAAAACTGAACGAACTTGTCAAAGCAGATATCACTGACTTAATGGGCAGAGGATATGTGTTACCTGAAAGATTTGAGGTAACTGCAAGTGATGGAAAGACAAAACTGTATGGTATTCTTGTAAAACCTGCAAAGTTTGATTCTCAAAAGACTTATCCATTTATTGACTATATCTATGGTGGTATGCAATGTACTAACGTTCCTAAATCTTTTACATGGAAAGGAAACATTGCCGGAAGAGAAATGATGGGTGGGCTTGAAGAATTTGCTCAGCTTGGATTTGCCGGTATCATTCTGGATGGGCTTGGAACACCTATGCGTGGCAAAAAAATACATGAAATCAGTTATGAAAACATTCATGGATGTGCTGGCCTTAAAGACCATGTGTACTGTCTGAAACAATTAAAAGAAAAGTATCCATTCCTGGATCTTGATAGAGCGGGCATGTGGGGGAATTCCGGAGGTGGTTGTGCTACAAGCAGAGCGATGCTAGAATATCCTGGTGTATATAAGGTAGGTGTTTCCTCCGCAGGTAATCATGATCAGAGAATGTATAACGAAAGCTGGACAGAACATTACTACGGTTCTTATAACAAAGATATTTATCTTAAAGGAGACAATACAGCTCTGGCTGCAAATCTTATCGGCAAATTGTTTATTGTACATGGTGCTGTAGATGATAATGTTGCCATGTCACAAAGTATTCGACTGATTGATGCTCTGATTAAAGAAGACAAGGATTTTGATTTTCTGATTCTTCCAAGAACAGATCATAATGTTCCTGCAAATCCTTATTTTATCAGGAAGAAACTTGATTATTTTGTGAAGTACCTGCTGGAGAAAGAGCCGCCGGCTTATCGCTTCCATAAGCCTATGGTATAATAGGAGCATGTTACTGAATGATCCGTCTTTAAAACTTACAAAATACAGAATAGAAGCTCTTCATACACTTCATTTAGAAACTGTAGAAGATCTTCTTTCTTATTATCCGTATCGTTATGAAGTTCTCCATTCTTCAGACTATGCCACATGGAAAGAGGGGGACAGTGTTACTTTTGAGGCTGAACTGGTCTCTTCCATTCATCAATTCAGAAAAGGAAGGCTGACGATTTCATCTTTTGAAGTGCAGGCATTTGACAGAATTTTTAAAGTTTCCTTATTTAACAGGCCGTGGGTAAAACAGATACCTGAAGGAACTGTTTTAACAATTCAGGGTATTTATAAACC
>CAKVLT010000163.1 GCA_934757945.1 uncultured Bulleidia sp.
TCAAATCATTAAACATCCAGATCTTGTATTAGCGCAATCAGGTAATTTCCAAGCGTAAAGCAAGGAAATAGCGGTATCGTGGACATGCCACAGGTTAAATTGAGTCATTAGGATTCATTTAGCTTAGAAGCCCCATCTTCAAACATGATGTCTTACATCTGTTAAGGTGGGGAGGTTCACTCCGTTACAATCTACTCTCTTTTTGCATGGCTGATTACTGATGTTTTTCCTGTAGATGTCAGTATTGCTTCACCGCTTGCTTGAACAGATTTATTATTATGTGCCTTGTTCGGTGGTGTTATATCCGGTATAGGAAGTGGGCTTGCCATCAGATTTGGCGGGGCTATGGACGGTATTGAAGTTATGGCGGTTATCTTTGCCAAAAGATTTGGTCTGACTGTTGGTGCTTTTGTGATGATTTACAATATTTTACTCTATATTATCTGCGGTATTGTTCTGAACAGCTGGGTATTACCACTCTACTCTATCGTTACCTACTCTTCTTCCTTAAAAACTGTTGACTTTGTCGTAGAAAGTATAGACAGATCTAAATGTGCATTCATTATTACGTAATATCCTAAAGAAATCTGTGCTGCTTTATCAAAAGAATTTGAAAGCGGAGTAACTTATCTTGACGCCAAGGGAGGATACTCCAATAAGGATAAAACGATGATTTATTTTATTCTGAACAGGTATCAGGTCATACATATGAAAGATATCGTACATGACATAGATCCTGCAGCGTATATCACTATCAGTGAAGTAGCAGATGTATTTCACAATGCTGTGAATGAGGTATAAAACATACTTTAAAAAGTTTTAAACCTGTATAACTATGTAACAATGAATTCAGCGTATAAAAACGATAGTTTACTGTACTGAAACAGAGACTGTCGTTTTCTGAGAAGCAAAGATAACTAATAGTAAAAGGTGAACAAATGAAAAAGGTAGATACACCTCTAATTGTAAGATTGTGCCTGCCGCAATTTGCAGTAGGTCTTTTTACAACAATGCTGAATAATTATCTGATTTATTTTTATCAGCCTTCTGAAGCATCTGGGCTTCCTGATCTGATTCCGCAAGGAAGAATTGTTCTTGGAGTTATGACAATTATAGGTATGACCAAAGCTATTGGGCATATCATTGATGCTGTAACAGATTCTTTGATTGCTTCAGGATCAGATAAAAGTAAAAATAAGAACGGAAGATGAATTCCTCTGATGAAAGTAGCTATCATTCCTTTCAGGTTATGTGCGTTGCTGATTTTCTTTGTGCCAATACAATATGTATCAATTTAGGATGCTGCGTGTATTGCAACATTTATATGTGGTCATGATTTTTTCTTCACATTATATATGATTCCACATAATGCACTAATTCCTGAAATGATTCAGGAAGGTCCTTTAAGAGTGAATACCTATACCATCAGTTCCTTTTTCTTTGTGACAGGCAGTGCTCTTGGATTTGTAAGTCCTTACTCTGTAGAAGTACTTTAAATAAGCTATGACTCTGTTCGCTGATTAGCTTCTTTTTATATACTTTTTACAGAATGCTCAAAGTATATTTACATGCTAGAAGTATGGTATACATGAATCAGTATAAAGAGGCTATATAAGCATGAGAAGAGCAGAATACAAAGCAAGAAACAACTTATTATTAAATCTGATTATGCAAATAATGTTTACCTTATTGCTGTAAAGATTTTTAAGACTAATGACAGTCGTAATGAACACAGGTACATTCATCATAAAACCCTGAA
>CAKVLT010000164.1 GCA_934757945.1 uncultured Bulleidia sp.
AAGCAACTACAGGAATTCTGTTATACTTTCATAGTCAGGGTGCCCATTATGTCATGTATACAAAACTTGGCAGCAGTTACAGATTTTACAATGCTATTTATGGCAGACGAGAAGATATGCGCACCATGAAGGAATTTATTGACAGCGAGGCTTTATTCAGATTTGCTGTTGCCATTAACAGTAAAGGAGATTCACTATGATTAATACAATCGTAGATTTACATTCCATTCAGTATACATATAAAGATCCGGGAATTTTGCTGGATAGTATTCATAAAAGAGGCATTGCCATCCCAGTACAGGTCAATGTAACAGAAGACGGGTATGTATGTCTGGATGGAAATAAAAGACTTAGCGCCTGCGAAGAGCTAAGTAAAACAGATACAAAGTTTAACAGAATTCCTGTCGTTTTGATGAACGACTATTCCAAAGCGGGATCAGGTTTCTGGGGTAACACACAAAATAAACATTAAGGAGTTAAAACATGGAAAGATTACAAAAAGTAATTGCCAGTGCAGGAGTAGCCTCAAGAAGAAAAGCAGAGCAGCTCATTCAGGAGGGAAAAGTATCCGTTAATGGCAAGATTGTTACGGAAATGGGGATTAAGGTGAGTCCTCAAGATGAAATAAAAGTAAATGGAAAACCACTACAGAAAGAAGAAAAGGTCTACTATCTTCTCAATAAACCAAAAGGCTATATTTGTGCTGTCAGCGATGATAAAGACAGAAAGACAGTGATTGACTGTTTCCCTGATGTCAAAGAAAGAATATTTCCTGTAGGAAGACTTGACTACGATACAACGGGCTTACTGATTCTTACTAATGACGGGGAATTTGCCAATAAGATGATGCATCCAAGGTATCATCTTCCTAAGACCTATGAAGTAGCCGTAGATGGTGTATTAACAGATCAGATGTTAACCATGTTACAAAACGGTATTGAACTTGAAGACGGTAAAACTTTACCCGCTGAAGTTTATCTTTTAAAAAGACTCGAGGGAAAGAAAAAGACAGTGATACAGATCACTATCTTTGAAGGCAGAAACAGACAGGTACGTCGCATGATGGAATATTTCCATTGTGAAGTTACCCGACTTTCCCGTATTCAATATGGCTTTCTTGACCTGGGGCATTTAAGACAGGGACAATACAGAAAGCTGAGATCTTTTGAAATCAGAAAACTCATGCATATGAGTGATCAGGATACCTCAGGATCAATGTAAATTGTCTTATAATTGGTTAACTGTACCATACCAGGTCTTGCACCTGGTATTTTTTTTAATTGTCTGACTTTACAATAATTGACAGGTACAGAAGAAGAGTTTCTTCCGGAGGAATAATAGGCCGCAAGATTTGCAGCAAAACGTAAAGTGGCTTCATCTGCTTCAGGCGCATGAATGATAACATGGGCACCATGGTATTCTTTAGCATGCAGCCAGATTTCTTCTTTTCTTGCTTTATGCCATGTAAGATACTCATTTTGTAAATTATTCTTTCCGTAGGACACAGAAATAC
>CAKVLT010000165.1 GCA_934757945.1 uncultured Bulleidia sp.
ATCCTTGGGGCCTTACTGATTTAAGAAGTATGGCGATGATTTGGCAAGAAATATACCATTTTGCCACTGAAAATTCAGGATGTAATACTGAACTTCCTACTGGCATTGGTTCCATTTTCAGATGCAGGAATTTTTTGGATTTTGTATCATACAGACAAAAAGAAGCAAGGGGTACATCTTTATCTTCAGGAAAAGCACATTTATAGGTCTTTAATCTTGGACGTATAGAGTCTCTTCCTTGTTCATCATAAGATTCTATAATGTACAGGTCTTTGACAGCTCTTTGATCCAGCTGATATGTAAGTATGTATCTGGAATCAGGGGACCATAAGGCTCCAACTGGCTCTTCCCCATTTCTCATCATTCCAACATAACCGCTGTATTGTGCCACAGTACCATACGCATTATTCTCTTCTCCATCAAACGTAATTCTTGTTTCCTGGTTTGTTTCGGTATCCACAAGATACAGATCATACTGCTTTCTTATGATTTTTTTTGTTGCATCAGGAGAGAGGGAGCAACTTTGAGTTTCTACAAAGCCTTCTTCTTTCAGAACATCTTTGGAAAACGTATAGTTCCTGTTGTTATAAATAAAATGTATGCCTTCTTTATCTATCTGACAGGTATCAAAGGGCAGGCAGTCCACATTAAGTAAATCACACACAGTCTGTGCATCAAAGGCATCTGTTTCTTCACCAGTTTTACAGTCATATTTTTTAAATTCTTTAAAATAGGTACCGTCTTTTCTGGATTCTTTTACGTAGTAAAAGCTATGACTGTTGATCCATACCGGAGTGACTTCACCATTCAGTACAGCATGTTCGACATTCCATGGTAATAATTTTTCTGCTTGTTTGTAACATTCTAAAACATTCATAAATGGTTCCTCCTCATTGATTCTTTTCCCAGTCTTCTTTATACATAATGTTAATCATAGATGGTATGTTATCTGCAACAGGCATGTTTAACAGCACTTCCTTATATGGGTGAAATCCGCATTTTAACTGTAAATTTCTGCTTCTTTCATTACTTTTAAAGTGGCCACATACTACAAAATCCAGATCCTGCACTTCAAACAGATATTTTAAAACAGCCTCGATAGCTTCTTTCATCAATCCAAGTCCCCAGTAGTCTTTTGAAAGGACAAATCCAAGCTCTCTTCCGTACTGGTACATGAATTCTCTCAGTTCCATTTCGTCATATCTTTTAATTCCTAAAGAGCCGATAACTTTTCCCTGTTTTACAATAGCAAATGTCGTACCTTCTTCTATAAATGTATGCAGAATTTTTTCAGATTCCTCAATTGATGTATGAGGCTTCCATCCTGCTGATTGCCCAACACCATCTACACTGGCATAGGCATTAAAATCCTGAAGATCACTTTCTCTAAAAGGTCTAAGCAACAGATGCTTTGTCATCAGGCGCACATCTGTAATATCTATTGGCTGATTCATTCATCTTCCTCCTTCTTAAAAAGAACCATCTAGTGGTTCTTTGCATATTCCATAT